>VAYE01000014.1:4861-12827 GCA_005883235.1 Actinomycetota bacterium | reverse complement strand
GTGCTCGAAGCGACGATGCTCGGGATCGCAGGGAGCGCGCTCGGGGCCGCCCTCGCGTTGCTCGTCGGCGCCGGCTTGCGTCTTCCCGTCGGGACGCTCGCCGGTGCGAGCGCTCTCGCCGCCGGCGGCGGTACCGCGATCGCCGCGGGCAGCTCGATCTTGTCCGTCAGCCGACTCAAGCGCCTCTCCGTGCCGCGCGTGCTCGCCGACGATTAATCGGCCAGGAACCTCCCGTCGAAACCGATGGCCGCGAATGGGCCAGCGAGGAGCGTGGGGACGGTCTCTCCTTGCTGCCCAGCCGCAACGCAGCAACGCCGCAACGCGGAGCTGCATCCATGCACTGAAGCCGGATCGGGGCGCACTCGGCAGGGGCAAGAGAAGCCGCGGCAGAGTGCGGGAAAGGTGACACGAGGGACGAGCACCGGCTTCCTCTGCCCAACCGCCGTACTGCGCAGGGGCTTGCGCTCGCTCGGGCTGGGCTCGAACCTGGTTGAGGCTGCCGTTGGGGCCGTGCTCGTGCCGCCTTTTTCGGTTTGCCTAGTGGGATTGCGTTGCGTCGAGAAAGCATGACTGTGACGACGGGCCGCCGGCGCCTCTCGATCACGCGTCCTTGGCGATGACCGAGACGAGTTCGTCCTCGACGGCGACCGCCTTTGGCTTCGAGAGGCCGCGTGAGAGGATCGAGAACTCGCCCCATCGGCGTGATCTCTGCAGCCAGATCCAGCCGGAGAGGGCGGACACCTGCTGCAGGAGGGTTCCGGTCTTTGCGCGCACACGGAGGCCGATCAGGCGCCCGGCCAGCGTGCCCTCGCCGGCAGTCGGCAGTGTCGTCCGCACCGCTGGGCCCCAGGGTTCGCGATCGGCGGTGTCCAGCAGTCGGACGATCGCGTTCGTGCTGATCCTGTCCTTGTAGGAGAGCCCGGAGCCGTCGTGCGCGACGACCTCGACGCCGTGTTGGCGTGCCCAGCGTCGGATCGCTCGCGCACCTTTCGCGATCGAGCCGGGCGGGCCGAAGGCGGCGGCGCCGAGCAGCTTCGTCAGGACCTCCGCGTCGAGGTTGAGCGAGTCGAGGTTCTGCCGCCTGACGATGTCGACCAGTGGAGCTGAGCGGACGGTTGCGAGGATGCGATCGGCGGCAGCAGGCTCGCGACCCGCTCCTGCAGGCCCGCGAACCCGGACGCCGAGCGCGCGCAGGTCGGCGGTGAGCGCGGCCGCGGCCCGGCGTTCGGGATCGAAGACGAACCCGCCTGGGCTCGTGTTGGCGTCGAAGACGAGCGCGGTCGGTAGCGCGACGAACCGAAGCGCGATGGGGTGCCAGCCGGGTGCCCAGCGCTCGCGGGTGAACGTGTTCGTGGCGCCGACGACCGATCCGCGCACGGCTCGCACGCCCGCCGCGCGCAGCTTGCGCGCGAGCCGCCGGAGCGCGGCGTCGTCGAGCTCGGGGTCGCCGTGGCCGACGAGCCACAGGTTCCCTCTCACCGATCCCTTTGACGGAAGCGACCCCTCGAGGGTGGTCGGGATGCGGTAGCGAGCGCCGAAGCGGTCGAGGACGACCATCGAGAGCAGCAGCTTCTCGTTGGAAGCGGGCTGCCGGGGCACGGCGCCGCCGTGCGCGTATACGAGCCGGCCGCGCTCTTCCACCGAGACCGACACCGGCAGGTGTCCGATCAATCGCTCCGCGCGACTCGTCCACCGCACGCCGGCGCTTCCCCGCGCCGCGCGCGGGGCCGCGAGAGCGCCACCGAGCGCGAGCACCGCATGCACCTGGCGGCGCACCTGTCGCGGCGTGAGGCTGCCGGCCGGCAGCTCCACGGTGAACGAGGCCGAGCCGGGCAGGTGGTGGTTCTGCCAGTTGGTGGCGGTGCCGTGCAGCCAATGGTGGTGGTAGAAGCGCATCCGCGCGGCGCGGGCGTAGATGTGGCCGGCCGCGCTGCTCGGTCCCCAGGCCCAGACGAGGTTCAGGTGCTGGTGGAACCAGATCGTCACCCGGGGCCGGACGCGCAGGATCAGCTTGCGGCCGATTCGCGTCTCCCGCTCCGAGAACGGGTGCGGGCCGGGGTAGTACGTGTCCCAGGGGCGGCCGCCGCCCTGCCATTGCGACGACCAGTTGGCGTTCAGGTCGACGCCGCGGCCGTTCTGGCGCGTCCCGCGCGCGTAGCCATCCGGGTTCAGGTTCGGAACGATCCAGAGATCCAAGCCAGTTCTGATGCGCTCGAGCGCGCGGGCGATCGCGATGCCGGCGCACTCCGTCCCGTGGATACAGCCGAAGACGAGCACGCGCCTCCCCTGCGAGTCGCCGGCACGGAAAGCGACGATCGGCCGCCCGTCCTGCGATCGACCCAGCAGCAACGAGCCGGCGCCACGCGCCGCCGCCGCGGCATCGAAGCCACCCGGCGAGCCGTCCTTCCACGAGCACGAACCGCCGACAATGACGACGACCAACACACTCACGAGAGCTCTCGCCATCGAGGTGACTACGGTCGCAGAGGACGCTCACGTCCGCCAGGACCCCACGGAACGTGAGCGCGACGAGCGGGCATACCAATCCCAACCGAAGCGGGCTCCAAGCAGCACGCCGACCGGCTGCCCGCGATCGAGCACGCCTTCAAGGCGAACGGATACAGAATCGTCCCGCCGCCGAACGACTGAACGCGCTCTGGGTGTGTCGCCTTCTGTTGGAAGTACGATACGGTCCCCGCCGGGGAATCTCGTCCTGGCAGTGATCGTGCGGGGCGAGCTCGGGTGGAGAAAGCCTGATTTCCAGGTCTTTTCCCGCTAACGCCCTCGTCGAGATCGATCGGTGTGTCGTTGGCTCGAAGGGCGACTCGACACTAGGTGGCGGGCTGGATGTTCTGATTGACGCGGAAGGCGTTATCCGGGTCGTAGGTCGCCTTCGCCTTCGCGAGCCGGTCGTAGTTGTCGCCGTAGGTCGCCCGTACACGCTCTTGGCCTTCGTCCATCATGAAGTTCACGTACGCGCCGCCTGCCGAGTAGGGGTGCACGGATTCCCAGTAGCCGACCGCCCAATCGCGCAGCGCGGCGGCGCTGGCGGGATCGGCGTCGACGCCGATGATGACCTGCGACCAACGCGCATCTCGAGAACTGCATCGGGCGCGAGCTCACGTCGCAGAACGCGTGCTGAAGGAGAGCCTCGTCTGATGTCCCCCGCATGGCAGGCTCTCGTGATCGCGCTCTGGCTGGTCGTTCTGGTCCAAGTGGCGCTGCTGCTGGCGCTGTACCGGCAGGTTGGAATCGTCTACCTCGGTTCCCGGTCGGCGCGCGCTCGCGATGGTCTCGATCTCCTCCGCGAGGCTCCCGAATGGGAAGCGGACGACCACCGCGGCGCTCGGGTGCGTTCGGCCAATCTGCGCGGGCGGCCGTTGTTACTCGTTTTCGCAGAGCCGAACTGCGGGCCCTGCCAACAGCTCATGCCAGAGTTAAAGAGCTTCGCGGACCGTCACCGCGAGGACCTCTCCGTCGTCGTGGTCGGGGCGGCCGATGATCGAGTCAACCGTCAGATGGCGGATCGCTATCTCCTCTGGTTCGCGAAAAGGGCATCGTCAATGGCCAGGAGCAGCTGGAGGAGAAGTTTCAGGTCGTAAAGGAGGACGGCAATGATCGAGGATCTCGAAGCTCGAGCCGCGGAAACGTTGGCGCGAACAGTCGACCGAAAGAGGTTCTTCAAGCGGACGATGGGTTGGTCGTTCGCGACAGTGGCGAGCTTGGCCGCTGGCGGGTCTCTGGCTGAGGCCGCCGCTGCACACACCAAAGACGGTGAAGCCCACTGTGCGAATCGAACGGTTGGGGAGTACTTCTGCAACCCGCCGAATCACCAGTACTGCAGTAACTGTAACGGACATGCGTGTGGCTCAGGGTTTACCTGGACATCCGCGTACGGCTATGCGAGCGCGTGCTGGTGCACGCAGATGAATGGTGGAAAGTATTTCATCTGTTGCGACTGCGCCTCCAATGATGGAAACACCACGAAAGATTGCGGGTGCGCCGAGTGCGTCGGCATCACGTGCGGCGGCTTCGCATCGGAGATGAGTCACGTACTCGCGGGAGGAAGCGTAGAAGGTGCCCGGGCAGCCCTACATGAATGAAATTGGGTTGGCGCTCGGCTGTTGCGTGCTCGGCATCGTGCACGCGATGGCGATGAGCGCCTCGGCCTGAGCATTCAATATGGCCTTGCGCACGACTCCCTCGGTCGAGGGGGCAGCCGAACGGACCCGAGCCATTTCCGCATCCGCGATCTACACTGTCGGGATGGTGACCGGCGCAGCCGCTTGGGCCTTCGCGGTTAGCGTCATCGGAGGCCTTGCTTCGCCGCAAGCAGTACTCGCAATTACCGCCGCCGTTGGCGGTCTCTACGGTGCGCTTGGGCTCATCGGACAGCAACCGCCGCTCCCTCAAAGAAGCTGGCAGGTCCCGCAGTCCTGGTTCCAATCGATCGGCATCTGGGCGTTTGCTCCTGCTGGCTTCACGCTCGGAGTCGGCGTGCTAACCCCAATTCGGTATGCCTCGTTCATCGTCTGGACAGGTCTCCTGGCCGCTTTGCACCCCCCCATTGCTGTAGGAGTAGGCGCCGTATACGGGCTCTCGCGTACCGTTTCCAATTGGCGAGGGTCATTTGGGACTCCCAGCATTGGAGTCTCCGATCCAGAACGCCTGGGGCGGCAACGCGCGACGTACCTCCGCATCGCGAATGTCTCTATGCTCCTCGTCGCGTTGGGTATCGCCGTCTCGTGGACGGCTGACGCGCTCGCATTCCGGCCGAGTGGGCCCATCCGAGCACCGAGCGTCGAGGTGGCAGGCCTCGCTGATTCGGCCGGAGGCCAATGCTCTCTCAACGCGGTTCGCCCTAAGATCGGGAAGCTCGTACAGAGCTTCAACAATGGGAATGGAGGGAGGCTGCGAGCTTTCGTCTCGAGCGACGTCCTCCTTCCGACCGTACAAAGGCGCAAGGATAAACAGCATCGAAAGATTCGTTCGCAACCAACATTCTCGGGGAGTGAGTTGGTCCGTTCTCTCCCTCGACGGCCCGAACGGTCGTCAGCGCGTGCGTGCGACCTTCTCCCTCGCCCTTCGCGTACGTCAACGCGGCGCGGCGGTGTCGGAGGGTTTCGTAGACCTCGGCGTCTCATGCCGCAGCGGGCGCGTCGTTCGTTGGAGCGGGAACGTTGCCGCGCCGCCGGGGAAGGTCAACGCACCGGCGGTCAGCCAGGATTTCGCGGTCCAGGGAACGGATCCCGGCCTCGTCGCGCGCTGCAAGCCGGACCTCATCGAGACGCAGCTCCGGCAGATGCTCGAGGCTTTCAACCGCGGCCTCGGATGGACGTTCGAATCTAATTTTCAACCCGCCGACCGGTTTGACGCTTACAACGGGTCGAGGCACCTCGGCCACAGGTACCCGGTCGGGATCGTTCCATTCGTGCGCGCGCGCTGGAGCGCGGGGGACGGTTGGACCGCGCTCGCCCTCCGCCTGCCGACCGCAGCGGGGGGTTCAGACGGAGTCTTCTCCTTGCGTCTGCAGGTGACCCAGCATGGCAACGTCGTCTCGGAGAGCGGTACGAAGATCGCGATCGCCTGCCAGAGCGGCAAGATCATCCACTGGGTAGGACCACTCGTCGGCCCCTAAGCGAGGCCGCTCGTCATCCCGCGTTACATCGGTCGATGCGTTTCCGAGCCGAGTCGGTGGGTTTTTGGCTCTGCGGGAAGTTTGCGCCCGGGGTAGGAGTAGGCGTCGTCCTCACATCTGTAACGCGTAGGCCCCGAGCGCCGCAGGAGGTGGTGACGACGATTGGCCCCGAAGGCTCCCGTAGGCGGCCGAGCAGGCCTTCTTG
Source organism: Actinomycetota bacterium (assembly GCA_005883235.1). Next base: position 6,984 of record VAYE01000014.1, on the reverse strand, counting down.
CAACCCCACCCGTGGGTTCGCCGCAAGGAGCGTTCGGACCGAGGGCCGAGGCGCTGGGCAGGTTCGTGGTCTCGTGTGTCGCTCTGTGTTGGAATGCGAGGGAGATCCTCGGCTCGGGCTTCGAAGCGTTTGCAAATCCGTCCGCTCCAGCCGCCGCGCCACCCTACGCCGAGGGAAGCCAGCGCGCGCTACCGGAGGGAAGACCGAGCAAAGACATCGTCGGCGGGAATGTTCAGCCGCGTCGCGAGTGAGAGACCGTCGCCGAGTACGCGCTCGGCGAGGTGGCGCCAGAGCCCTGGGAACTCACTCGCGCCGATCTCGTCGTTGAAGGCGGCCGCCCGCCAGTTGTTCGGATTCAGCCCCTTGATCGCGCCGACATCGGGACGAGCGAAGCCGCGGATCGCGTCATCGACCGGCAGGCAGGGGACGAAGCTGAACATGCCGTCGACTGGTTCCTGGGGTGACGCGCCGAGCATCGCGTTGAACGGGCCCGTGACGCGGTGGGCATACATCGGCTCGAGTGTGAGCTCGATCGCGAGCGGATCGATCTTTCCGGCCAAGCGGGCGCGGTAATCCGTCCGCTCGTGCCGCACCGTTTCCGCAACGACCAAGGCCGTGTCGATGACGAAGGCTCCTCGCACCCGTGATCCGAACACGAGCACGGAGCCGCGCCCGATCGCCCGCAGCCGGCGACTTCCGGGCTGCCGACAGAAGGTGGTGAGCATGGGCTCGCCGAAGACGAGCGGGTCGGTGTTCTGCGGGATCCGCTCGTGCGCAGGACTTCTCGCCGGCGCGATCGGACGATGCACCCACTCCGGCAGCCCGGCCAAGCCACTGCGCGGGCGTTCCCGGCACTCCGAGGCGGCCTCCCACTCGACCCAAGCAGTTACGAGACCGTGCTCGTCGGGGCCGTCGATCGAGCGGCGGTAGCGTGCCTGGGCGACGACGAACTTGCGCCGATGGTCAGCGTCCGCGCGCGGCCACGCCTGGCGGTCGGGGCCCGCCTCGCGACCTGGGTGCGGGAACTGGACGAAACGCTGCATCAAAGGCGGCGGGGGTCGAGGCGCCACTTCGTCTTCGCACGTGCCACGCCGAGCGACTCGCACCCTAACGGCCATTTCGCGAAAGTTCACTACGAACTAAAGGCCCTCTGTCGCCCTTCCAACAGAGAGCGACAAGACCAGCTCACGAAGACCCGCAAGGAACTCGCTTTCTTGGTGGCTCGCCCTGCGGAGCACGGCTCGGACGCGTGAGTTTGCGAAAGGCCAACCGGAGGGGTCCGCTCTCTCCCCGACGTACGGAACGGGACCCCTCCATCGATGAGAGCGGGGCAGGCTCAAGATCGTCGCCGCATGGCGAGGCGACCTGGCGTGCGCGCTCTCGATCGAGAAGACGGCGCGGCGGTCGAGGACCTGCGGCGCACCGCAAAGGCTTTACCTCGGCCAAACAAGCGATCGCCGCCTCGATCGCCTGTCGGCCTCCGGCAGCGAGCAGTTAGCAGTTAGGCGGCGCTGCGGAACACGGCGCCCTTGGCGGCGGCGTACTCGAAATCCGTCAGTAGCCCGTTCTCCCTGAGGCGACTCAGTCGCTCGAGCGCCTCGGCGACGGACTCTCTCGCGTGGACACCCGCGATGAGTTGGTCGAGCTTCGTCTTCGCGGCATCCGCGTCTGGGCGGCGAACGCCGTCGATCACGAACCCTCCGCCGCCGGTCGTTTCAACCGCGAGCGCGCTCCAGATCAGGCGCCGGTCGAGGGTCACCTGCGAGACCTGCTCGTAGCGGATGGTGACCGTGCGGCGACGCGCGACCAGCCCCGGCCGCGCGTACTCGACGCGATCGCTGTAGACGGTGATCGTCTCCGGGCTTGGCGAGTGCGCGAACAGACGCGACTGACGGAGAGAGAGAAGCGCCCGCTGGTCGGCGGCAGCGCCGGCCGCATCCGCCGGCGGGAACAACGGACGTCGGTCGCTGGCGCGTCGACCTCTGGAGCGCTCGCTCAGCAGGGAGAGCTTCCGTTTCCTTTGCCCGGCGGCCCCGTATGGGTGTGGTTCGTATCCCCGCAGCCCCACCCAGGCTTCGACGGCTGAGCAGGTGCCGGCGCTGGCGCCGGCGGGGAAGCGGACG
>VAYE01000014.1:0-4801 GCA_005883235.1 Actinomycetota bacterium | reverse complement strand
CGAAGGCGCGGTCGGCCGCGGCGCCACCCGAGCGCCCGGCGTACCGCCGCCCGGCCGCCGGGATGACGGCGGGGCGGCCGGAGCACGGACGACAACCGCAGTACGGGACACCCCGACCCGCAAGACGACCGCCGTTGGGCGTCCGCGCTGGCGACCCGGCGCCACCCGCGGCCGCAGTCGACGCGGAGCCACGAGCGCCTTCACGACGCGATCTTCGACCGGTGGAAGGGGACGCTGCGTCAGCGGAAGCCCAGGATCGCCGCCGATCGCCCGCAACCAGAGGTAGAGCGAAAGCAAGGCCGCGACCGTCGCGAGTCCGATCTGAAACGGCAAGCGAACGCGCACCGATCAGCCCGCCTCGCGTCGACGCCCCACAGCAGAGTTACTAACAACGAGGGCGGACAGCGCCCTACATCAAATCCATCCAGGTTGACCCCCCGGAGCAGGGATCGGTGGGTATTTCTGCAGGATCAGGGCGGCGTTGTGGCCGCCGAAGCCGAGGCTGTTGCTGAGCGCGACCTGGATCTGGAGTCGGCGCGCTTGGTTGGGTACGCAGTCGAGTGCGCAGCGGGGGTCGGGCTGCTCGTGGTTGATCGTCGGCGGAGCGACGTTCTCGGCGACCGCGAGGGCGGTGAAGGCGGCTTCGATCGCGCCGGCGGCTCCGAGGCAGTGACCGGTAGCGCCTTTGGTTGAGGAGGTTGGGGTCGTGCGTGCCTTCTCCTCGCCGAGCGCGAGCTGGAGCGCGCGCGCCTCGAGTTCGTCTCCGATCGGTGTCGAGGTGGCGTGGGCGTTGACGTAGTCGACCTGCTCGGGGGCGATCCCGGCGTCCGCGAGCGCGGCAGCGATCGCGCGGGCGCCGCCTTCGCCGAGCGGGTCGGGGTCGGTGATGTGGAATGAGTCCGAGCTGAGGCCGTAGCCGGCGAGCTCGGCGTAGACGCGGGCGCCGCGGGCGCGCGCGTGTTCTGCTTCCTCGAGCACGAGCACGGCGGCGCCCTCGCCCATCACGAAGCCGTCGCGGCCGGCGTCGAAGGGGCGGCTGGCGCGACCGGGATCCTGATTGCGGCGCGAGAGCGCGCGCAGGGCGGCGAAGCCGGCGAGCGAGAGCTCGCTGATCCCCGCCTCGCTGCCGCCGCAGAGCATGACCTCTGCTCGCCCGAGCCGGATCGCGTCGTAGCCGTCGCCGATCGCCATCGCCGAGGCGGCGCAGGCGGTGCAGGGCGCGCCCAGGGGGCCGTGGGTGCCGAGCTCGAGCGAGACGGCGGCGGCCGCCATGTTGGGCAAGAACGCCTCGACCCAACTGTGCTCGATGCGGCCGCGCTCGAGCAGCTCCCCGTACGAGGACTCCAGACTCGAGAGCCCGCCCTGCGCAGTCCCGATCGACGCACCGACGCGTTCCGACTCGCCCGCGATCTGCAGCCCGGCGTCGGCCTCGGCCATCCGCGCCGCGGCGACCGCGAAATGGGCGACGCGATCGAGCCCGTCCAGCGCCTGGCGGTCGAGCCAGCGTTCCGGCTCGAACTCTGAGGCCTCGCACGCGATCCGCACCGGCTGCCCGTCGGCCGGAAAGGCGGTCAGCGGCCCAGCGCCGCTCTCCCCCGCCAGCAGCCGCCGCCAACTGGTCCCGAGATCCGCGCCGAGGGGTGTCACAGCGCCCAGACCGGTGACGACCACGCGTCGCTGCTCGCAGCTCATCGGCTCCACCCTAAGCCCGCCCGCGCACCAGTCGGGCAAGAAGCCGCGCGGCCGCTGGTCGGCGCCAGGCCGACGAGTGAGGACCACTCGGGCCTGTGCCGAAGCGCCTTCGGAGGCTGTCGCCTGATTCGGCGCTGTTCCACTGCGCCCGCGCGCGACGCCGTCTACGCGCACCGCTCCACACTTGGTCCTCGCGCGCAGGCGCGCGCGAGGAGAGCCTCGACGGCTCTACGTGGGAACAGGCGCACGTGCCTCGGTTCGACGCAGCGTCTGCATCACGTCCGGTGTCGCCTTTCGGCTCTTCCGCGACATGTCGACCGGGCCGCCTGGCAGGGCCGGCGCCCAACGCCTCGGGCTGGCGCACAGCCGACGCTCAGGCTGGCGGCGAACGGTCAAGCGTAGCGCCGCTCAAGCGCAGCACGATCGTCCGCTCCCGCGGCATCACTGCCTCGACCGCGTCGAAGGGAAGGGAACGCCGCCTTGGGAACAAACCGCGCCGGCGGACGATGATCTGGTCGGGGTGGTCGGCGTGTCGCACGTAGCGGACGTGGTCGAGCCAGCCCAGGTGCGTACCGTCGCTCGCTACCACCCGATATCCCGCGGCGGCGGCGAGCAGACGACCGAGCTCCGCCAGCCTGCGCACGCGCTGCTCGACACTCTCCTCGCCGCTCCGCTCGGGCACGCGAGCGAAGCGTAGTCTGGCTTCCCTCAGCTCGTCGGCCGTCTTGCCCTGGCCGGCTCGTACTCGGTGGGCGGCCCGGTGCATCGCCCTCGCCGGCCGGGACCGGCGGTGTGCCGAAGGCTTAGTTCCTGACCTGACCGTGGCGGAATCGGGCTCCGGGACCAAGAGGACGAGAACGATCTCAGCCCAGGTGCCCATAGGACCGCGTTGTTCCCCACGAAGCTCGATTCCACTCCGCCCCCGTCTTTGGCGAATGCGAACTCCTCGATCGAAAGGTCGGGGGAATCGCGGTTCACATCGGCGCTCAAGTCGCACAAACTCGATCGTGAGGCGCAGCGCTCCTCGGATGGCTCATAACCGGGGCCGCGGGGGGTCGGGGTGACCGGCGACGAGCGCGGTGAGATAGTCCGTGCCGATCCGGTCGCGGCCGGCTGCTCCGGATCGTCCAGCGTGCTGAGCGGCGTCGAAAGGACGGACGATGTTCAACGGAGCGAATACCGGATTCATGCTTCTCGCCGCGAGCCTGGTGATGTTGATGACGCCCGGGCTCGCGTTCTTCTACGGCGGGCTCGTCGGCCGCTCGAACACCTTGACGATCATGATCCAGAGCTTCGCCTCGATGGGGATCACGACCGTGCTCTGGTGGCTGGTCGGCTACTCGCTCTGTTTCAACGGCGGCGCGGATGGGATCTACGGCAACTTCCATCTGGCGTTTCTGCGCCACGTGAGCGTCCACACGCTCTACACGCCCTCGGGGATCCCCCTTGTCGTGCTGATCGCCTACCAGATGATGTTCGCGATCATCACGCCCGCGCTGATCACAGGCGCGTTCACGAACCGCGTGACCTTCAAGGCGTATCTGCTGTTCCTAGTCGTCTGGCAGCTCGCCGTCTACTACCCGTTCGTGCACATGCTCTGGGGCGGCGGCCTGCTCGCGCATTGGGGCGCCCGCGACTTCGCCGGCGGCATCGTCGTGCATGCGAGCGCCGGCTGGGCCGCGCTCGCCTCGGTGCTCTACGTCGGCAAGCGCAAGTTCGTCGACCTGCCGCACAACATCCCGTTCATCGCGCTCGGTACCGGCCTGCTCTGGTTCGGCTGGTACGGGTTCAACGCCGGGAGTGAGCTGAAGGTCGACGACATCACCGCGACCGCCTTCCTCAATACCGACATCGCCGCCTCCTTCGCGGCCACGACGTGGCTGTTCGTCGAGTGGTGGTACGCCAAGAAGCCGCACTTCGTCGGCCTGCTCACAGGAGCCGTCGCCGGCCTCGCCACAATCACACCGGCCGCCGGTTACGTGCCGATCTACGCCTCGGTTGTGATCGGGATCGCCTCCGGGGTCGTCTGCTACTACGCGATCCAGCTGAAGAACCGGCTTCACTGGGACGACGCGCTCGACGTCTGGGGCGTGCACGGGATGGGCGGCCTCCTCGGGATCGTGCTGCTCGGCGTCTTCGCCGGCACGGCGATCAACCCCACTGGGGCCCAGGGGCTGGTGCACGGCTCGGCGACGTTCTTCGGCAAGCAAGTCGCCGCCGGCGTCGGCTGCTCGGCGTACGCGTTCGGCTTCACCTACGTGATGCTGAAGGTGATCGACCTGATCACACCCGTGCGCGTGGGCTCCGAGGCCGAGGAAGGACTCGACGCGGCGATGCACGGTGAGTCCGCATACGTGCTGGAGGTGTGACCCACGACGGTGGATCGTATGCGGGGGTGGTCGAGCCGACGAGGCGAAACTCGCGCCGCAGTGGACATCGCCGCGCTGGTCTAGCGACACAGATGACAGCTTCGTTCGGCTGACGTGTCAGACGCGCTGTACCTCATATGCGCTTGACTCTCGGCGTTTGGGGGAGTAGAGAGGGCTGGCAAGTAACAGTTGCAACCGCGATGAGGAAGGGGGATGCGGGGTGCGACTGATTCCTTCGACGTCGCGGCGGACGCGGCGCGCGGGGGCTTTGGCCCGAGATCTCGCTTGGTCCCGTTGTTGGGACGGTCGAGCAGGGCCGGATCACGGATGGCTCTTAAGGAGGGGGAGATGGGTAGAAGGATGAGGTTGGTCGGTCGGGGGAGGCTGAGGTTGGTCGGCGCGGCGGCGCCAGCGATGGGGGTGGTCGCGCTGCTGCTCACTCTGTTTGTGGCCGGCGCCGCCGGTGGCTCGGGGAATGCGTTGATGCGCTGGGACATCATCCAGCTCTCCCGCGTGGCGAGCGGGCCGGATGCCGGGAAGATTCTGCTCTCGCCTGGCGGGACCGCCTCGGCGAGCGCTGTAGACGGCTCCATGATCAGCGTGACCGGGTCGGGGACGTTCCGCTCGAACCCGGGTAACGCGCAGGCCGTGACCGGCGGCGGGATCTGGTCGACGTCGGGTGGTTCAATCGGGAGCCACAGCGGCACGTACACGGTCACCGGCTTCGTGGGCTTCACGCT
>VAYE01000013.1 GCA_005883235.1 Actinomycetota bacterium | reverse complement strand
TAGAACCGAGCCGCAGCCTGGTACGCGTAGAGACCGAAGGCTCGCTCGCCCGCCTCCCGGAGCGCAGGGCGCGCCCGGTCGGCGAGCCCGGCTACCTCGATGCCTGCCGCCTTCGCGAGATCCAAGGCGCTGACGTAGTGATGCGCGAGCGTCTCCGCGTGGTCCTCCGGCCGTCCGAGCGACTCGAGCCACTCCGCCGCGCGGCGGTGGCCCTCCGCCCGAGCCGGCCGCGGGATCTGACCGTACGCGACGTCCCGGAGCAGGAGGTGGCGGAACGCGTACTCGGTCTCGCCGGCGACCGAGGAGCGGCGGGCCCGCTGGACGAACTCCTTCCGCTCGAGCCCGTGCAGGCGCTCCTCCACGAGACGCCTGGGAGCAGCGTCGCCGTCGGCGAGCGCGCCTGCCCAGAACACCTTGCCGTGAACGGCCGCGTCCTGGAGCAGCGCTTTCTCCTCGCGCGGCAGAAGGTCGAGACGCGCGGCGATCAGCCCCTGCACGGTCTCGGGTAGCCTGGCGCCCTCCTCGAGAGCGCCTCCCTCCGCGAGCATGCGCGCGAACTGCTCCGCGTAGAGCGGGTTGCCCTCCGCACGCGCGAGGAGCTGCGCCTGCGTTCCCGCGTCGAGCACGGGCTGGTCGAGGAGCGACGCCACGAGCCGGGCGGTGTCGGTGTCCGAGAGCGGCGCGAGCGAGATCGTGTGCGCGTTGAGCTTGCCGCCGCCCCAGCCCGGACGCCGCTCGAGCAGCTCCGGACGGGCGGTGCACAGGACGAGCAGCGGCACGCCGCTCGCCCAGTCGACGAGGTGGTCGACGAAATCGAGCAGGCCCTCGTCCGCCCAGTGCAGATCCTCGAACACGAGCACGGCCGGCTGCGTGTCGGCGAGGGCCTCGAGCAGCTGACGCCACGCTGAGAACGCCTCCGCGCGGCGATCGCCCGCCAGCTCTGCATCGGCGGAGAGCCCGGCGAGCGGGCGAAGGTGTCCGACGATCCAGCGTGCCTCGGTCTCGTCGGGCACGACCGACGCGACGGCGGCCGCGAGCTTCGATTCGACCTGCTCGGGCCCGTCGGTCTCGAGCACGCCTGCCTGAGCCTTGATCATCTCGGCGAGCGCCCAGAAGCTCACGCCTTCGCCGTACGGCAGCGAGCGCCCCTGGCGCCACAGGATCAGCTCGGGGTCGACCTCGACGGCCGCGAAGAGCTCGCGGACGAGCCGGCTCTTGCTCAGGCTGTTCGACGTCCACGCCGAATCGCGACCGTGCCTGCACCGCCTCCCAGACGTTCACCGGCTGCGCCTTGCCCTTCGCGTCGACCGGGTCGGCCTCGCGGTACTCGACCGCCGCGCTCGTCCCGCGATAGGTCGCTTCACCCACGAGGATCCCGTTGACGGGCGCCGCGCTCTGCAGCCGTGCGGCGGTGTTGACGACGTCGCCCGCCGCCATCGCCTCACCGAGGTCGGGCCGGGCGGCGACGTTCACGAGCGCCTCACCCGTCGTAACCCCGACCCGCACCTCGAGACCCTCGGTCTCGCGCGCCCAGTCGCGGATTGCGAGCGCGGCCCGGACGGCGCGCTCCGAATCGTCCTCGTGAGCGATCGGCGCGCCGAACAGCGCCATCACGGCGTCGCCGATGAACTTCTCCACCGTCCCGCCGAAGCGCTCGAGCTCGAAGCGAAGTCGGTCGTGGTACGGCGCGAGGATCGCTTCGACGTCCTCCGGATCGAGGGTCTCGGCACGGGTTGTGAAGCCGACGAGATCGGCGAAGAGGACGGTGACGACCTTCCGCTCTTTGCGGGTCCCCGCCATGCCTAGCGCAACCGTTCGACCGGGTAGCCCCACTCCTGCATCGCGCTGAGCAGCAAGGCGCAGTGCTCGGCGTCGCGCGTGGCGAGCGTGAGCTCGACCTCCGTCTCGGCGACCGAGATCGCCATCCCCTCCCGGTGGTGCTCGACCGACAGCACGTTCACGCGCTCCTGCGCGATCAGCTGGAGGAGCTTGATCAGCTCGCCCGGACGGTCCGGGACACGGGTGCGAAGGACGAGGTAGCGCGATGCAACCGTGAGACCGTGGCGCATCACGGTGATCAGCAGGGTGGGGTCGATGTTCCCGCCCGAGAGGACGATCGCCACCGGCCCGTCGCCGCGGACCCGCCCCTCGAGGAGCGCCGCCACGCCGACTGCACCCGCACCCTCGACGACGAGCTTGGCGCGCTCGAGCAGGAGCACGATCGCCCTCGAGATCTCCTCGTCGGAGACGGACACCAGCGCGTCGAGGGCCTGGTCGAGGATCCCCATCGTCAGCTCGCCGGGCTCCTTGACCGCGATCCCGTCGGCGATCGTGAAGCCGCTTCCGCCGGGGAGACACCCCGCCGCCTGCACGCCGACGATGCGCACGTCCGGACGCACGCCTTTCAGGGCGAGCGCGATGCCGCAACAGAGGCCGCCGCCGCCGATGGGAACGACGACGGTCTCGACGTCCGGCAGCTGGTCGGCGAGCTCGAGCCCGAGCGTCCCCTGCCCGGCGATCACCGCCGGGTCCTCGAACGGGTGGACGAAGAGCGCGCCCGCCTCCTCGACGTGGGCGTGCGCCGCCTCCAGCGCGTCCTCGAACCGTGCGCCGATCATCTCGACCCGGGCGCCGTAGTTCCTGGCCGCCTCGACTTTGGCCATCGGCGCGTCCTGAGGAACGAAGACCATCGCCGGCACGCCGACCTCCCGTGCCGCCCACGCCACCGCCTGGCCGTGGTTGCCGGCGCTCGCCGCGACGACCCCCGCGCCGCCGTCGCGCCCGGAGAGCGCCGAGATCTTGTTGAAGGCGCCGCGGACCTTGAACGAGCCTGTCCGCTGCAGGTTCTCCGCCTTCAGCGAGACCTGCCGCCCGGTCAGTCGCGAGAAGGTCTCGGACGAGTAGACGGGCGTGACGCGCGCCACACCCTCGAGACGCTGCCGCGCCGCTTCGATGTCAGCGAGCTTCGGTGCCGTTTCCGTCGCCAATGTGGAAGACCTTCTCAATGATCGCTTGAACAGCCGTGAGCGGGTCGAGCTGCCGTCCTTCGACCGCCTCCAGGACGCGCCGCAGCTCGGGGTCGCCCGCGACCGCCTGCTCCAGGTGCGCCTTCGCCCTCGTCGAGGCGACGGCGAGCACCTCGCCGGCGAGGTTCCGTCGCCGCCGCTCCTCGAGCCGGCCCTCGCTCTCCAGGTGCGTGCGATGCTCCTCGATCCGTTCCCACAGCTCGGGCACGTTCTCCTCGCGCAGCGCCTCGGTGAGCACGATCGGAGGCCGCCACGGGCTCTCGCGGTCGAGCGAGAGGATGGAGCGCACCTCGTTCACCATCGTCTTCGCGGCCGGGTGGTCCAGCTTGTTCACGGCGATCACGTCCGGAATCTCCATGATCCCGGCCTTCAGGGCCTGCACCGAGTCGCCCGAGCCCGGCATGAGCACGAGCAGCACCGTGTCGGCGACGCCGATCACCTCGACCTCGCTCTGACCGGCGCCTACGGTCTCGACGAAGACGACGTCCTTTCCGGCCGCGTCCAGGAGGAGCACGGACTGCAGCGCCGCCTCGGCGAGTCCCCCCAGGTGCCCGCGCGTCCCCATCGAGCGAATGAAGACGCCGTCGTCGAGGAAGTGGTCGGCGAGGCGGATCCGGTCGCCGAGGAGCGCCCCCTTGCTGAACGGGCTCGACGGGTCGATCGAGATCACGCCCACGGTTCGGCCGAGCTCCCGCAGGTGGCGGACGAGCGCGCTGATCAGGCTCGACTTCCCCACCCCGGGCGGTCCGGTCACCCCGACGACGAAGGCGCCGCCCGTGTGGGAATAGAGGTCGCGGACGAGCTCGTAGGCGAGCGGCTCCGAGCTCTCGACGAGGGTGATCGCGCGGGCGAGCGCGCGCCGGTCGCCCGACCGGACGCCCTCTGCGAGCTCGCCGAGCGTCCACTCGCGCCGCCCCGCCACGCGCCGGACTCTATCCCGGTGCGGAGGCCATAGGGTTCACGCGTGGCGGAGATCAAGAACATCACCTTCGCGTGCGAGAACCCCGTCGAGCTCTCCGAGTTCTGGGAGGCGGCGCTCGGCTACGTCCGCCCCGAGCTCCCGCAGCAGGTGCTCGACGAGGTGCAGAAGGGCATCGACGCGGGCGAGCTCGATCCGACCGGCTGGGCGATGCTCGTGCCCCCGGGCGGAGGAGGGCCTCGGCTCCTCTTCCAGCGCCGGGCGAAGACCCCGACCGAG
>VAYE01000190.1 GCA_005883235.1 Actinomycetota bacterium | reverse complement strand
CTTCGCCGTGGTTCGCGCCGCGTTCGCGGAGCGCAAGCCGACCCCGCAGCGCAGGCACTACCTCAAGCCGGCGCTCGCGCTCGCGGTGATCGCCGCCGTCGTCGCGGCTGCCGCAAGCCCGCCCGGCCGGGCCGTCCTCGGCTCGCTGCGGAAGACCGTCGCCGGCGAGAAGCGAGCCGCGCCGGAGCTCTTCGCGCTCCCCTCCGGCGGCCGGCTGCTCGTGAACTCACCCGACGGGCCGTGGATCGTCCAGACGAACGGCTCGCGCCGCCGGCTCGGCGGCTATCGCGAGGCCGCCTGGTCGCCGCACGGCCTGTACGTCGTCGCCGCGCGGCCCGACGAAGTGGTCGCCGTCAGTCCGAAGGGCGACGTGCACTGGACGCTACCGCGGCCGCGCGTTCGCTTCGCCCGCTGGGGCGGGAGCCGCGTCGACACACGGATCGCGTACCTGAGCGGCAGCCGGCTCCACATGGTCGCGGGCGACGGCACCGGCGACGTCGACCTCTGCGGCGAGCCCGCGGCGGCGCCCGTCGCCCCCGCATGGCGGCCCGGACTTCCCCACGTGCTCGCCTTCGCGACGACCGCCGGACGAATCTACGTCTTGGACGCCGACCGCTGCTCACTCACGTGGCGTTCGGCGCCTTTCGCGCACCCGCGCACGCTCCGCTGGTCGAGCGACGGCCGCCGGCTCCTGCTCGTCACGCGGGACAAGCTCGTCGCGTTCGGGGCCCGGGCGCGACCGCTCGACGTGCGCTTCTTCCGCGGGGTCACCGACGCCGCCTTCAGGCCGCGCAGCCACGAGCTCGCGCTCGTGCGCGGCGGCGAGGTGCTCGCGCTGGACGCCGATCGCCTGCGCGCGCCGCCGCGGCGGCTCTTCAGGGTCACGGGCCGCATCGGCCAGATCGCCTGGTCGCCGAACGGCCGCTGGCTGCTCGTGACGTGGCCGGCCGCAGACCAGTTCCTGTTCGTGCGCTCGCCGCGCCGGATCCGAGCCGTCTCCGGGATCACGCGCCAGTTCGGCGGCGGCGCGTTCCCGAGCGTCGGCGGCTGGTGCTGCCCGCCCTAGGTGGTCGAGTCCGGCACGTACAGGATGAACTCGGGCGCGTCGCAGAGGTTCTCGATGAAGGGTGTTCCGGTCGAGCCCCCGTCTGCGAACTGCAGGACCACCTTCGCCGCCCGCTCGGCCGCGTAGAACGTCCCGCCTGCGTCGAAGGCGATCCCCGAGACCTCCTCGAGACCCGTCTTGTACGGGTCGGGAGTCACCTTCAGCCCCGCGACTGGTTGCGAGAGGTCGTAGCGCGTCACGGCGCCGCCGCCGCCGATGTAGAGCCAGGAACCGTCGAGCAGCAGCTGAACCGGGCTCTCGAGGTCGCCCCCGAGGATCTGGGTCGTCAGCTTGCCGGTTCCGAGGTCGTAGACCTTGACGGCGCCGGCCGCCTCGTCGGCGACGCAGAGGAGGCCGTCGTAGACCTGAACGCCGCGGACCGAGTGCTTGACGCGGGCCCCCTTCGTCGTGCAGTCGACCTTCTTGTCGGTCTTGTCGATGCACTTCACGCCGAGCCCCTGCGGCTCCGGTACGTCGGGGGGCGGGGGCAGCACGTGCGGAAGCGCTCCGACGGAGGAGGCGACGATCGTTCCCGGCAGGACGCCCTTCGGAAGGCTCGCGGGTAAGGGAAGCGGCGCGTTCCGACCGCTCAGCCCCACGACGACGTTCGTGTCCTGGTTCGAGACGTAGCAGTTCCCGTCCGCGTCGAACGTCAGGTCGTATGGATGGACCATCGCCGCGAGCTCGGTTCCCGACGCGTAGGGCTGGTCGTACTTGTATGTCGACACGCCGTCCGGGACGTAGACGAGAACCTGGCTGCAACCCTTGTAGCCGTTGACGACGTAGAGCGACGTCCCGACGAGCGCGAGCCCACGCAGCTCTTGCAGCGCCGGGCTCGAGGAGTCGACCTCGAGAGCGGGGCCGAGCTCCTTGCCGCCGTCGTCGTACGCGAAGACGTTGTTGGTGCTGCACTTCGCGCCGCCGTGGAAGCTGACGAGCCACATGCTCCGTCCGAGCGTACTCTTCCGGCCTCGGCGCGGGGGTAGGCTCCGTCGCATGCTCGGCCCAGGGGATCGCGTGCCGGAGGCGACAGTGTGGCTCGCGCCGCGCGAGCCCATGGCGATCGGCGAGCTGGCCGCCGACGTGCCGATCCTCCTCTTCTTCTACCTCTTCGACTGGTCGTCGACCTGAACGAGCGAGATGGAGCTCCTGCGTGACAGGAGCGAGGAGCTCGCCGAGGCCGGCGTCCACCCGTACGGGATCTCGCGCGACTCGGCGTGGACGCACATCGCCTGGATGCAGGCGCTCGACCTGAACTTCCCGCTCCTCTCCGACTGGAACGCGGAGGCGGTGCACGGCTTCGGGATCGCGCAGGACTTCCGCGGCCTGCGCGACGTCGCCCAGCGGTCGGCGTTCCTCGTCGACCCCGGCGGTACGGTCCGCCGCGCATGGCGCTACGCGAACGACGAGGTGCCCGACTTCGACGAGCTGCTCACAGCCGCGCAGGCTTCGTAGCGCTCGCCTGCGCGCTCTACCTCGCGGCCGGCATCGCCGCCACCTGGCCTGCGGTCCGGCATGCCGGGTCGAGCTTCATGGCCGGCGGCGCGCCCGGGCACGGCGAGGCCGCGCCGGGCGACCACCTCCAGACGCTCTACCACCTCTGGCTGCCGGGACACCAGGTCGAGCACGGCCGCGCGCCCTGGCGCGACCCGTACAGCTTCCGGCCGGAGTCGGGCCCGACGATCGACTTCGCGGGCTGGCCCTTCGGGATCGTGTTCTGGCCGCTCGACGCGGCTCTGGGACATGTCCGCGGGTGGAACGTCTTCGTGCTGCTCACGTACCTCGCCGCCGGCGGGCTCGCCTGCCTGTGGCTGCGGGAGCTCGAGCTTCCCCGCGGAGCGGCGCTCGCCGGCGGGCTCGCCTTCGCGATCGCGCCCTACCGCGTCGCGCAGAGCACCGGGCACCTCCTCGGGCCGATCTCGGTCCTGCTCCCGCTCGCGCTCTATGCCGTCGAGCGCCGGCGGCTCGCGCTCGCGGCGGTCGCGGTCGCGTCGATCCCGCTCTCGGGCCAGGTGCACCTCGCGCTCGGGGCCGTGCCATTCGTCTGCGCGTATGCGCTCGTGCGGAGTCGCGACCGGCGGATGCTCCTCGGTGTCGCGGCGACGGTTGCGGCGGCCGTCGGCGTCGGGCTGCTCGTGAAGACGACCACGATCGACCATTCGCACCTCGCGAGCGGGCGGTCGCTGCACGCCGTCTCGCAGTACTCCGCGCACTGGAGCGACCTCGTCCGCCGGACGAAGGGCGCCGACGCGGAGCGCTTCGTCTTCCTCGGGTGGGCGACACCGGTGCTCGCGGCGCTCGGGCTGGCCCTGCTCGGGCGCGCG
>VAYE01000189.1 GCA_005883235.1 Actinomycetota bacterium | reverse complement strand
TCACGGCGACCTTGTACCCGGCGAGGAGAACGAGATCACGGGCCGGGATTGCGAGCGCGATCCACGGCAGCCGCGCCGCGTGCCAGAGCAGGACGACGGCGGCGTCGATCATCAGCCGGTCGGCGAGGGGGTCCGCGACCTTGCCGAACTGCGACTCGACCCGCCAGCGGCGCGCGAGGAAGCCGTCGACCTGGTCGGTCACCCCCGCGACGCCGAAGACAGCCGCGGCAGGCCAGCTGTGGCCCGCGTCAGCGACGAGGACGAGCGCGACGAAGATCGGGATCAGGACGAGCCTGAAGAGCGTCAGCGCGTTCGGCAGCTGCGCGAGCGGCGCGGGAACGGCTCGGGTGGCCATCCGCGCCAAGGATACGGCTACAGCTGACGAATCGTCTGGCCGGCGCTGAAGCGAACGACCGCGTCGACGATCGGCCTGAGCGCCATCCCGCCCCTCGTCACGCGGTACTCGACGCGCGGCGGCCGGTCGGCGATCACCTCGCGCTCGAGCACTCCGGCCTGCTCCAGCTCGACCAGGCGGGCGGCCAGCGTCGCCGGCGGAACCGAGCCGAGCGCCTGCCGGAACTCGTTGAAGCGCACCGCGCCCTCGTAGGACGCGTACAGGATCGAGATCGTCCAGCGCCGCTCGAGGAGGTCCGCCGCGCGGCGAACCTCCTCGGGCACGGGGCTACACCGCCGACAGCGCACTGTCGCGGGCGGGCTCGAGGGCGACCGAGAGCACCTCGTCGAGGGTCATCACCGGGTGGAAGGTGAGCTCCTCGCGGACGTCGTCGGGCACGTCTTCGAGATCGGAGCGGTTTCGCTCGGGAATGACGACGTCGGTGAGACCGGCAGCGTGCGCGGCGAGCACCTTCTGCTTCAGGCCGCCGATCGGAAGCACGCGGCCCTGGAGGGTCACCTCGCCCGTCATGCCGACCGTGTGCTTGACCGGCCTGCCCGTGAGGAGCGACGCGAGCGCAGTCGTCATCGTGATCCCTGCGCTCGGCCCGTCCTTGGGGATCGCTCCCGCCGGAACGTGCACGTGGAACGAGCGGTCGTCGAAGGCGCTGTCGTCGATCTCGAGCTCGCCCGAGTGGGAGCGGAGCCACGAGAGCGCGATGCGAGCCGACTCCTTCATCACGTCGCCGAGCTGGCCGGTCAGGAGCAAGGGCTCCTCGCCCTTCATGGCCGTGGCCTCGATGAACAGCACGTCGCCGCCCGTCCCGGTGACCGAGAGACCGGTGGCGACGCCCGGTACGGCCGTCCGCTCCGCCGCCTCCTGGTAGAAGCGCTGGCGTCCGAGCGCGTCGCGGACGAGCTCGACGTCGACCGCGACCGGCGCGTCGAGCTCCTTCGACACGATCTTCGTCGCGACCTTGCGGAGGATCTTCCCCAGCTCGCGCTCGAGCTGGCGCACGCCCGCCTCACGGGTGTACTCGGAGATCACGGTCCGCAGGACGACGTCGTCGCAGGACACTTCCTCGGGCTGGAGGCCGTTCCGCTCCAGCTGGCGCGGCCAGAGGTAGCCGCGTGCGATCGCGATCTTCTCGTCGACCGTGTAGCCGTCGAAGCGGATCACCTCCATGCGGTCGAGCAGTGGGCCGGGGATCGTCTCGGCGATGTTCGCCGTCGCGATGAACACGACCTCCGAGAGGTCGAGCTCGACGTCGAGGTAGTGGTCGCGGAAGGAGTGGTTCTGCGCCGGGTCGAGCACCTCGAGCAGTGCCGCCGAGGGGTCGCCGCGCCAGTCGGCGCCGACCTTGTCGACCTCGTCGAGCATGATCACCGGGTTCATCGTCCCCGCGTCGCGGAGCGCGCGTACGAGCCGGCCCGGGAGCGCGCCGATGTACGTGCGCCGGTGGCCGCGGATCTCCGCCTCGTCGCGGACGCCGCCCAGCGACATGCGGACGAACTCGCGTCCGAGGGCGCGCGCGATCGACTCGCCGACCGAGGTCTTGCCGGTTCCGGGTGGGCCGATGAGGGTGAGGATCGCGCCGGAGCGGCGGTCTTCCTTGATCCCGCGCTCCTCGCGGAGCTTGCGCACGGCGAGGTACTCGACGATCCGCTCCTTGACGTCCTCGAGGCCGGCGTGGTCGGCGTCGAGCACCTTGCGCGCGTTGGCCGGGTCGAGCCGCTCCTCGGAGCGCTTCGACCACGGCACCGCGACGAGCCAGTCGAGGTAGGTGCGGATCATCGAGGACTCGCCGGAGGTGTCGCCCATCCGCTCGAGGCGGCCGACCTCGCGCTCGGCCTGCTCGCGCACGGCGTGGGGCATGCCGGCCTCGTCGATCTTCTTGCGGTACTCGTCCGCGACGGACGCGTCGTCGTCGCCGAGCTCCTTGTGGATCGACTCGAGCTGCTTGCGCAGGATGTACTCGCGCTGCTGGCGCTGGGCGCCAGACTCGACGTCGTCGCGGATCCGTTGCCGGACCTGGAGCTCGGCCAGGCGCTCGCGCTGGAGCCGCAGGGCGAGCTCGAGCCGCTCGACGACGTCGATCGCCTCCAGGAGCTCGACCTTCTGCTCGAAGGTGATCTCAGGCGCGTAGGCGGCGGTGTCGGCGAGGGTGCCGACTTCCCCGATCGCGCGGACGAAGGCCGAGATGCGGCCGTCGTCGCCGCGCAGGTCGAGGATCTCCTCCACGACGGCGCGGTACTCGCGCGCCAGCTCACGCGTCTGGGCGGGCGGCGGTACGTCGTCGGGGCGCTCGTCCACCTCGACGCGCAGCTGCCCGCTCGCGTCGGTGAGCGCGGCGCCGGCGATGCCCCGATGGAGGCCGACGAGGCTCACGGCGCGGCCGCCGCCGGGCAGGCGGACGCTCTCGGCGACCTCGGCGACGGTGCCGACCTTGGCGTAGGCGTTCTCGTGACGCGGCACGAGCAGCACGCGCTCCTCGTCGCCGACGTCGATCGGCAGGGTGACGTTCATGTTCGGGAAGACGACGACGTCTTCGAGCGGTACGAGCAAGAGGGTGTTCAACGATCCTCCTTGGCGAGTTCGGATTACCATAGTAGCTTCAACGATTGAAGCTACGTGTCCCTTCCGGCCAGCGGGGACTGTCCCCGACTGGCCGCGCGAGCCATGGCCAGGGTCTGACCCCGGCCATGGCCGACTGGTACGGTCGCCGCCGTGGCGGAGGCGCTGACTCTCCCCGGCTTCGTAAACGCGCACAGCCATGCCTTTCAGCGAGCCCTTCGCGGGCGCGCCGAGGGCGGCGACTTCTGGGCCTGGCGCGACCTGATGCTCGAGCACGCGGCGCGGCAGGCCTCGGAGTCCGTCCGCCGCGACTACGAGGAGACCTATCGGGAGATGCGCGGCGCCGGCTACACGGCCGTCGGGGAGTTCCACTACCTCGGCGCCGCCGAGGCGCGCGCCGCGATCGAAGCGGCGAACGCGGCCGGGGTCCAGATCGTCCTCCTGCTCGCCGCCTACGCGCGCGGCGGGCTCGAGCGCTTCCGCCAGCCCTCGGTCGGCGACTACCTCCGTGAGGTCGAGGAGCTGCGGGCCGAGGGCGCAGCGGTCGGGCTCGCCCCCCACTCCGTCCGCGCATGTCCGCCCGACTGGCTCGAGGAGATCGGACGCCACGCCGAGCGGGAGGGCCTTCCGCTCCACGTCCACGCCGACGAGCAGCCGCGCGAGATCGACGAGTGCCTCGCCGAGCACGGTGTCCGCCCGATCGAGCTCCTCGCCGGCGCCGGCTGCCTCTCGGAGCGAACGACGGTCGTCCACGCCACCCACGCCTCCGATCGGGAGCTCGACCTCGTCGCCGAGGCCGGCGCCCGCATCTGCATCTGCCCGACGACCGAGGCGAACCTCGGCGACGGCTTCGCCCCCGTGGAGCGGATCTGCGAGCGCGGGATCGGGGTCTGCATCGGCTCGGACTCGAACGTGCGGATCGACCCGCTCGAGGAGCTACGCGAGCTCGAGGGCATCGCCCGCCGGCAGACCGGCCGCCGAAACGTCCTCTCGGCGGAGCGCCTGCTCTGCTACGGCGCCGACGAGGGCGCCGGCGCGCTCGGACTCGACCACTGGGACGACGTCACCGTCGACCTCGAGCACCCCTCGCTGCGCCGGCTCGAGGACCCAGATCTCTTCGCGGCCCTGGTCTTCGGCTGCTCGGCCGAGGTGCTGCGCTAGCCGAAGGACGGGCAGGCCGTGAGCCTCTCCGCAAGGACGGCTGTCCAGCAGGCCGTCCGGACG
>VAYE01000188.1 GCA_005883235.1 Actinomycetota bacterium | reverse complement strand
GTCGAAGCGCTCGTGGTGGTGGCGAATCGCGGGCACGGCGTCGTCGAGGAAGCCGAGCCGGTCGATGATCCGCGCTCCCTCGTCGGCGTGCCGCTGCATGAGCGCCCACTCCTCGGCGGTCAGCGAGGCCGGCTTCAGGAGGATCGCGTCGGGGATCGCGAGCTTGCCGATGTCGTGGAAGAGCGCCGCGTGACCGAGCAGGTCGAGCTCGGCCTGGGAGAGCCCGAGCTCGCGTCCGATCGCGAGCGCGAGCTGCTGCACGCGCCGTGAGTGGCCGGCCGTGTAGGAGTCGCGGGCGTCGACCGTCGCGGAGAGTGACTCCATCGCCGCGGTCGAGCGCTCCCGCAGGAGCCGGTTCGCCTGCTCGAGCGACACGTTCTGGCTGTGGATCGTCTCGGCCGCCTGCCGCAGCTTCTGGGCGGCGCGCTGCGTGTGCGCGAGGTAGGCCTCCTGCGTCTTGCGCATGAGCAGCAGCGGGATCGCGAAGACGGCGAGGGCGTACGGGCCGACGAGCTCGTAGCCGACGGCCATCACGCCGCCGACGAAGCCGTACGCGAAGTAGTGCGTGAGCAGCCAGGCGAACCGCTCGCGCCAGACCCTCCACCACCGCTCGTGGCCCTCGAGGGCGAGTGCGAGCGAGACGAGCGCGTTGTTGACGACGAAGTAGGCCGTTCCGGCCGCGAGCCCCACCGCCGGCGTCGCGAGATCGGAGCCGAGGTGTCGTCCGGCGGCGAACGCTCCGGCCGCGGAGAGCGAGGCCAGGGAGAGCGCGCCGATGTTGAAGAGGACGTGCTGGAGCCCCGGCCGGCGTGCGCTCCACTCGACGGCGGTGATCGTGACCGCGAGCGGCAGGGCGACGCGAGGACCGAAGAGCGCGGCGCCCGCGAGCGCGCCCACTGCGCTGACCGAGATCGACCCGACGTCGACCTCGAGCGCGAGGACCTGGCTGATCCCGACGAGGCCGACCACCGCGAGCAGCCCGAACAGGTCGCGGCTCGAGCCGAGCATGAGCCCGAGGATCCCCGCCCCCACTCCGAGCGAGCTGACCACGCCGACGAGCAGCGTGAGCCGGGCCGAGCGGGCGAAGAAACGCGGACCGTGCGTCGCGTGGCGGCGGGCCTGCCGTCGCTCCTCGGTCTGCTTCACCTCGGCGGCGGGCGGCAAGGGCGCGACGTGCTCCCCGTCCTCCGGCACGGCGACGAGCCGCGTGGGGCGCTCAGAGCTCATGAGGATCGCTTCCGAGCTCACACCGAGGACGCGGTTCCTGCCCTGGAGCTTCGCTCGGTAGACGGCCAGATCGGCCTGGTGGATGAGCTCGTTCGCGTCGTGGCCGTCCTTGGGGTAGCCGGCGACGCCGACGGAGACCGTGATGCGGATCGGCTCGCTCGAGGTCTCGACGTCGAACGGCGTGGCCGCCACCGCCCGACGGATGCGCTCGGCGATCTCGAACGCCTCCTCGGGAGCCGTCTCCGGCAGGAGGATGCTGAACTCCTCGCCGCCGAACCGGGCCGGGACGTCGTAGTGGCGAAGCTGCGCACGGAAGACTTCGGCGATGCCCTTGAGCACCGCGTCGCCCGCGAGGTGGCCGTAGCTGTTGTTGATGTCGCGGAGCAGATCGAGGTCGGCCATGATCAGCGAGAGCGGGCGCTCGAAGCGCTCCGCGCGCCCGAGCTCCTCGGCAAGCGCGGTAGCGAAGTGACGCGCGTTGAAGAGGCCGGTCTTCGGATCGACGCGCGCCTCGGCCTGGAGCTGCGGGACGGCGAGCGAGCGATGGATGAGGACGAGCGGGGCGAGCGCGAACGGGATTAGCCAAGGATTCATGCGCCAGAACGTCGCCACGCCGACCCCGAGGCCGGCGAGGATGAGCTCGGTCGAGAGGCCGTCGAACGAGAAGAGCCCTGTCTCGAGGAGCGAGTAGTTCCGCGCGAGGTGGAGCATGACCGCGAGCAGGATGTGGTTCAGCACCACGAAGACGACCGCTGCAGCCACGCCTGCCAGCGCCTCGCGCGCGTGAGACGAGGCGATCAGGCCGGAGTGCTGGATCCCGTGCGCGACCGCGTAGGCCGCGAGCGCGTCCAGCGTGTAGTTCGCGATGTTGAAGCTCTGCACGTACCAGGCTTTGCGGCTGTTGAGCCACTCCGGGATGTGCTGGGCGAGGGCGATCAGCGCGACGAGCGGAGCCGGAAGGAGCAGGACGGCCGGGATCAGGAAGACGTTCGTCGTCTGGAAGCCGTGGTTCCGGGGTGTCTGCACGGTGAAGAGCTGCGCGACGGCCGCGCAGGACGCAAAGACGATGAACGCCGCCCAGTCGGTGCCGGAGGCGTCGAAGTTCGTGAGCAGAGGCGCGACGACGGCGGCCGCGAACGCCATCACGACGCCGCAGTAGAACGTCGCGCGGCGGTTCAGATCTCGGACGGGCAGCGCGGTTCCATGGCCCGTGATCCTGCCGGTGCCGGGGACGGCGCTCATGGCCTCGTCATCCTTCGTACCTCTCTCCGCGTGAGGGGCGTCCGCAGACTGCTCGACCCGCGCCACCTCGCCTGTGGCGGCGCAGGCACTTCCGTGCCGCACGGTAGCCCGGCGGCTTCACCGGGGCATCCCCCATTCGTGGTAAGCGGACCCCGGGCCATTCCAGGGAAAACGCCCGAACCCGGTCGCGGAGGACCGGGCTCGGGCAGCTTGTTACGGCAACGTCCCTGGCGGAGGAGCCATCGTCGGATCGGCCAGGATGGCCGCCTCGTCGGCAGGATCCACCGCGTAGGCGTCGGACGAGGCGCTCGAGTCGCCCTCGGCCGCGTCCTCCCAGCTCGCATCCTCGATCGCCGCGTCCGTCCAGGTCGCGTCCGTCCACGTCGCATCAGTCCAGGTCGCGTCCGTCCACGTCGCATCAGTCCAGGTCGCGTCGGTCCACGTGGCGTCCGACCATGTCGCCGCGTCCCAGGCCGGGTTGGTCTTGACCGCGTCCTCCCAGCTTGCCCAGTCGAAGACCGGGACCGAGCCGCCGTTCGGATCGGGCACGATGAACTGCTCGAGCGCGAGGTTCGGGTTCGGCGGGGACGAGAGTCCGTTCGCCTTGGCGGCGTTCACCTCGCCGGCGCCGACGGAGTTGGGCGCCGCGTTGGGAGCGTCCTTCGCCGTCGCCATCAGGGCGCCCTTGATCTGATCCGGCGTCCAGCTTGGATGCCGCGTCAGAAGCTCCTGCGCGGCGCCGGCCACGACCGGCGCCGCGAAGGACGTGCCGGACAGCTGGATGTAGCCCGGCGCCGTCACGTTGAGCGGCTTCTCCGCGATCAGCGTCGCACCCGCCGGGACCGGGCCGACCATGTAGCGCCCAGGGGCCCCGAGGTCGGGCTTGAGGAAGCCGTCGTACGTGTACCCGTAGGCGGAGAACGGCGCGGCAATGTCGTTGTCGGCCTTGATCGTCCCACCCAGGTCGAGCGCACCGACCGTCATGATGAAGGGGTCGTTCGCGGGCGCGAAGCCCATGTTCACGGGCTGGCCGTTGACGCCGTAGTTCCCGGACGCGGCCACGACGAACACGCCGCTGAACCAGAGCTTCTCGACCGCCTTGTCGAGCGGGCTGTTCACGAAGTGCCCGGGCGTCGCGGAGTGGAGCGAGAAGTTGGCGACGCCGATGTTGTACTTGCTCTTGTTGTCCAGGATCCACTGGCAGGCGGCGATGACGTCGCTCGTCATCGCTCTGCCGTTGTCGTCCATGACCCGAATCGACACGATGGGCGCGTTCGGAGCCGCGCCTGCGTAACCGGGCGCCGAGCCGGCGGCCACGCCGGCCACGAACGTCCCGTGGCCGCGGCCGTCGCCGATCGCGTTCGGCGTGAGCGAGCTCAGGTTCACCTGCGTGAGCACACGCGTGCCGAAATCGGTGCGCGGCGTCGAGACGCCGGAGTCGACGATCGCGATCGCCGGCCCTTGCGTGCCGGTCAAGAGCGGCGGCGTCCAGAGGGCCGCGCTGCCTGACTCGTAGGGCCAGACCTGCGTGGACGTGAAGCCGGAGCTGTTACCGCTCACCCCGACCAGGGCGTCCGACGTGATCGTCAGGCCCGGCACCTTGGCGAGGGCCTTGATGCGACCGGCCGGAAGGTCGACCGCCACGCCGCCGACCAGGTCGAGGCGCTTGCGAAGCGAGCCGAGGCCCTTCGCCACGTTCTGCGCAACGGAGGTGCCGCCGGTCGACTGGATGATCACGTGCAGCTTCTTGTCGGGGCTCTTGTCGGCCTTCGCGAGCAGCCCCGGCGCGACGAACGTCTCGTTGGGGTCGCTCTTGCCCT
>VAYE01000001.1 GCA_005883235.1 Actinomycetota bacterium | reverse complement strand
GCGGCCCTCGATCCCGATCGACTCGGCGACCGTGATCTGGACGTGGTCGACGAACTGCCGGTTCCAGATCGGCTCGAAGATGCCGTTCGCGAACCGCAGCGCGAGCATGTTCTGGACCGTCTCCTTGCCCAGGTAGTGGTCGATCCGGAAGACCTCGTCCTCCTCGAAGTGCTCTTGGATCACCGTGTTGAGCTCGCGCGCCGAGGCCAGGTCGTGCCCGAACGGTTTCTCGACGATGAGCCGCGTCCACCCGGTCGTCGAGCGCCGCTTGCCGAGCGCCTCGACCACGGTCGGGAAGACGCTTGGCGGGATCGCGAGGTAGTAGACGCGGTTCCCGCCCGTGCCCTGCCGCTCGTCGAGCTCGTCGAGACGCCGCGCCACCTCGTCCTCGCCGCCCTCGTCCGCGAAGTCCGTGGCGACGTAGGCCATCCCGGCGGCGAGCCAATCCCAGACCTCCTCCCGGAACGGATCGCGCCCGTGCTCCTGCACGGCCTCCTTCATTCGCTCCCGGAACTCGTCGTCGGTCTCCTCCGTGCGCGATACGCCCAGGACGGCGAAGTGCTCCGGTAGGAGCCGGCGGAAGGCGAGCGAGTAGAGCGCGGGGAAGAGCTTCTTCGTCGTCAGGTCGCCGGAGGCGCCGAAGATGACGAGCGCGCAGGGGTCCGGCGTGGCGCGGACCTGCAGCCCCTCGAGGAGCGGATTCTGCTCCTGCTGCTCCTGCTCTTCCTCGGTGGTCGCCATCTAGCGCGGGTCCTCGCCCGCCTTGGCCTTTTCCATCGCACGGATCGCGTGGCCGCCGAACTGCTCGCGGAGCGCGGCGGCGACCTTCGCCGAGAACTTGATCTCGTCCCGGGAGCCGAAGCGCGCGAAGAGCGACGCCGCGATCACCGGCGCGGGCACGTTCTCGTTGATCGCCTCGGCGATCGTCCAGCGGCCCTCGCCCGAGTCCTCGACGTACGGGGCGATGTCCTCGAGCTTGCCGCCGTGCCGCTCGAACGCCGCGTGCAGGAGCTCGAGGAGCCATGACCGGACGACCGAGCCGTTGCGCCAGATCCCCGAGATCGCGTGCAGGTCGAGGTCGTACTCGGAGTGGTCCATGATCTCCATGCCCTCCGCGTACGACTGCATCAGGCCGTACTCGATCCCGTTGTGGACCATCTTCACGAAGTGGCCGGCGCCTGACGGGCCCACGTGGGAGTAGCCCTCCTCGGGGGCGAGCGTCTCGAAGATCGGCTCGAGCCGCTTCACGGGCTCCTCGTCGCCGCCGACCATGAGGCAGAAGCCGACCTCGAGCCCCCAGATCCCGCCCGAGACGCCCGCGTCCACGAAGTGGATGCCCTTCTCCAGCGCCTCCTCGTACCGGCGCTTCGAGTCGCGGAAGTTCGAGTTGCCGCCGTCGACGATCGTGTCGCCGCGCTCGGCGAGCTTCAGCAAGTCCTGGAAGACGTCCTCGGTGATCTTGCCGGCCGGGACCATCATCCAGAAGGCGCGCGGCGCCTCGAGCTGGCCCTTCAGCTCCTCGAGCGAGCCGGCCGTCCGCGTCTCGACCTTGGGGTCGTACGTGCAGACCTCGTGGCCGCCCTCGCGCAGCCGCTCCGTCATGCCGTTGCCCATCCGGCCGAGGCCGATCATCCCGAGTTGCATGGCTACAGATCCTCCAGTCGGACGCGCGCGACCCTGCGGCCGCGCTCCTTCAACGATGCATAGTCTCCCGCCGCCTGCGCGCGTATCAACCGGCCGAATCCGAACGGCTGCCCGGGGATCGGAAGCTCGTCGCCGGTGTCGTCGACGATCTGCAGGAAGAGGCCCGTCGGCGGGCCGCCCTTGTGCAGCTGGCCCGTCGAGTGCAGGTAGCGCGGTCCGTAGCCGCTCGTCACGACGCAGCCGGTCTCCTCGCGCGCCCGCTTCGCCAGCTCGAAGAGCACGACGTCGGCATCCTCGCTCGGGTCGACGAAGGCCTGCAGGCACACGTAGTCGCCCGGGCGGGCCTGCGCGAAGAGCGCGTCCGGGGTGTGCTCCGGCTCGAGCTGCGGATCGTCGCCCGACTCCAGCAGTGCGCGTGTCCTGTCCTTCGCCTCCTGCACGTTCGGCTGGTCGAACGGGTCGATCTCGAGCAGGTGCCCGGCGACGGCGGTCGCGAACTCCCAGCGGAAGAACTCGGCGCCGATGTCGTACGGCTCGTCGACGAGCACGAGCGCGGGCTGCCGGTCGGCGGCGTTCGCGTGCTCCCCGGGCGCCGGGATCAACCCTTTTCCTTCCTTGCCCGTCGACTCGGCGAGGAGTTGCTCCGCCCACAGTCCGAAACCGCCGGGGTTCGGGTTGATGCACACCTTGTCGCGCGCGTGGCGCCAGTTGTGGCCGAGGGCGAGGCCGAGCTCGAGCCCGGGATTGTCGTCCTTCTCGGAGCGGCAGGCCTCTGCGGCCTCCACCGCGCGCCCGAGCAGCGCATCGAGATCGAGCCCCATCAGGGCAGCCGGCACGATCCCGAAGGGCGAGAGCGCCGAGTAACGGCCTCCGATGGTGGGCTCACCTGCGAAGACCCGCCGAAAGCCGCGCGCCCTCGCCAGCTGCTCCAGCTCCGAGCCGGGATCGGTGATCGCGATGAACTGCTCGCCGCGGCCCGTCTTCTCCCAGAAGTAGTCCGCATGCGAACGGGTCTCGAGCGTCGTCCCCGACTTGGAGGAGACGACGAAGAGCGTCCGCTCGAGGTCGAGCCGGGCCTCCAGGGCGCGGATCGCCTGCGGGTGCGTCGTGTCGAGGACGTGGAACGTCTCCGCGTCGAACATGCGGCGCAGCACCTCGGGAGCGAGGCTCGAGCCGCCCATGCCGAGGAGGACGCAGTCGTCGAAGCTCTCCGTGGCCTCCTCGGCGAAGCGGGCGAGCTCGGCGGTCTCGCCCTGCATCCGAGCCGGCTCCTCGAGCCAGCCGAGCCACCGCTCCTCGCCCGACGAGGTCCAGAGTGAGGGGTCCCGCGCCCAGATCCGGCGGACGATCTCGGCGTCGCGGGAGCTCACGCGCTCACGAGCTCGCGCCTCTTCGAGCGGATGCCGTCCATGAGCTCCTCGAACGAGTCGGCGAACTTCTGGACGCCCTCCTCCTCGAGCACGCGTACGACGTCGTCGTAGTCGATCCCGGCGTCGGCGAGGTCCTTCAGCAGCGTGTGCGCCTCGTCGATCCCGGTCTCGAGCGTGTCGGCGACCTTGCCGTGATCCTGGAAGGCCTCGATCGTCTCCTCCGGCATCGTGTTCACCGTTTCGGGCCCGATCAGCTCCTCGACGTACATCGTGTCGCGGTAGTCGGGGTTCTTCACCGACGTCGAGGCCCACAGGCACCGCTGCTTCGTGGCGCCCTTCGCGGCGAGCGCCTCCCAGCGCGGCCCGGCAAAGACCTGCTTGTAGTTCTGGTAGGCGAGCCGTGAGTTCGCGACGCCCAGCTTGCCCTTCAAGTGGTCGTGCCCGCCGATCGCGTCGAGCCGCTTGTCGGCCTCCGTGTCGACGCGCGAGACGAAGTAGCTCGCCACCGACGCGACCCGCCCCGGGTCGCCGCCCGACTCGACGAGCCGCTCGAGCCCCTTGATGTATGCCTCCATCACTTCCTTGTGGCGCTCGAGCGAGAAGATGAGCGTGACGTTGATGTTCTTCCCGAGCGCGATCATGTCCTCGATCGCGCCGAGGCCGGGCTCCGTGGCCGGGATCTTCACGTGCAGGTTCGGCTTGTCTCCGAGCCCGTGGAGGCGCTGCGCCTCCTCGTAGGTGGCCTCGCGGTCGTAGGCGAAGTTGGGGTCGACCTCCCACGAGACGTACCCGTCCTTGCCCTTGCCGTCGTCCCAGACGGGCCGCAGGAGGTCGCA
This sequence comes from Actinomycetota bacterium, assembly GCA_005883235.1. The sequence goes on along the minus strand of VAYE01000001.1, from coordinate 8,510 downwards.
CGCCTCGATCACGTCGTCCCGGGTCAGGTGGAGGTAGATCTCCTTCGGGTCGGAGAGCGTCTCGAGACACTCGCGGAGCTGGTCGTCGTAGGCCGTCCCCTCCGACATGGCCTTCTGGAAGATCGTCGGATTCGAGGTCACGCCGACGACGGCGTCCTCGCGCATCATCCGCGCGAGCTCGCCCGAGTGGAGGAGCTGGCGGGAGAGGTAGTCGATCCAGACGCTCTGGCCGTGATCGGCGAGCTGCTGCAGCGGTGATTTGTCAGGCATTTGCCATCCCTCTTTCCATCTCTTCGATCTTCTGGAGTCGTCTCACGTAGCGCTCGCCGCCGTCGAAGCGGGCGTCCAGGAAGGTGCGGACGAGCTCGACGGCCAGCGACGGCCCGACGACCTCGGAGCCCAGGCAGAGCACGTTCATGTCGTCGTGCTCGACACCCTGGTGGGCCGAGTACGCGTCATGGCAGATCGCGGCCCGGATCCCCGGCAGCTTGGAGGCGGCGACCGACGCGCCGACCCCGGAGCCGCAGACGAGCACGCCCCGCTCTGCGTCGCCGGCGAGGACGGCATCCCCGACCTCGCGCGCCTTGTCCGGGTAGTCGATCCGGACGGCGTCGGTGTCCACGCCGAGGTCGAGGACGTCGTGGCCGTCGAGCGCCGCGAGAACGGCCTCGCGCAGGCGTACGCCTCTGTGGTCGAACGCGACCGCAACCTTCACGATCTGACCGTACCCGAGAGACGGAGCCCTACGCCTAACCGTAGACTGAGCCGCGTTTGGCGAGCCGGGGAAGGGAGAAGCCGTGGAGATGAACGACGCCGAGCTCTGGCGCGAACTCGGACAGCAGCTGCGGGTCGATTCCGTCCGCTGCGCGGCCTATGCGAAGTCGGGCCACCCCACCTCCGGGATGTCCGCGGCCGACCTGATGGCCGTGCTGCTCGCCAAGTACCTGCGCTACGACTTCGACAGCCCGAAGGACCCCCACAACGACCGGCTTGTCTTCTCGAAGGGGCATGCCTCGACGCTCCTCTACGCGATGTTCCGCGCCGCCGGCGCGATCTCGGTCGACGACCTGAAGACCTACCGCCAGTTCGGGAGCATGCTGGAGGGCCATCCCACGCCGCGTATCCCGTGGGTCGACGTCGCCACCGGGTCGCTCGGCCAGGGCCTGCCCTACGGGGTCGGCATCGCGCTCGCGGGCAAGAAGCTCGACCGGCTTCCCTTCCGCGTCTGGGTGCTCCTGGGCGACAGCGAGATCGCCGAGGGCTCGCAGTGGGAGGCCTTCGAGCACGCGGCGTTCTACGAGCTCGACAACCTGGTCGCCGTCCTCGACGTCAACCGGCTCGGCCAGCGCGGCGAGACCATGCACGGCTGGGATCTGGACTCGTACGCACATCGCGCAGAGGCGTTCGGCTGGCACGCGATCGAGATCGACGGCCACGACGTCGAGGCGATCGACCGCGCGTACGCCGAGGCGCTCGAGGTCGCCGGCAAGCCGGTCGTGATCGTCGCCCGCACGATCAAGGGCAAGGGCGTGAAGGCGGTCGAGAACAAGAACGGCTTCCACGGCAAGGCGCTCGACGACCCGGAGGCCGCGATCGAGGAGCTCGGCGGCGACCGGGACATCCTCATCGAGGTTCAAAAGCCGGACACGGAGCCGAAGCGCCACGAGTTCGAGACCGGCGCTCTCGAGCTGCCGAGCTACGACCTCGGCGAGGAGGTGGCGACGCGCAAGGCCTACGGCGACACGCTCGCCGCGCTGGGCAAAGGCCGCGGCGACGTCGTCGCCCTCGACGGCGAGGTGTCGAACTCGACCTACGCCGAGGAGTTCGCCAAGGAGCTCCCCGAGCGGTACTTCGAGATGTACATCGCCGAGCAGCAGATGGTGGCTGCGGCCGTCGGGCTGCAGGTGCTCGGCTGGCGGCCGTTCGCCTCCACGTTCGCCGCGTTCCTCTCCCGCGCCTACGACTTCATCCGCATGTCGGCGATCAGCCGCGCGAGCTACTGCCTCTCGGGCTCGCACGCCGGCGTCTCGATCGGCGAGGACGGCCCGTCGCAGATGGCGCTCGAGGACATCGCTGCGCTGCGCGCCGTCCACGGCTCGACCGTGCTCCATCCCTGCGACGCGAACCAGACCGCGAAGCTCGTGGCGAAGATGGCCGACCTCGACGGGATCGTGTACCTACGGACGCTCCGCCCGGCGACGCCCGTCATCTACGACGCCGACGAGGAGTTCGAGATCGGCGGCAGCCGCGTCGTGCGCGACGGCGACGACGTCGCGATCGTCGCGGCGGGCGTGACCGTGCACGAGGCGCTGAAGGCGGCCGACGCGCTCGCCGAGGAGGGCGTCGACGCACGCGTCGTCGACCTCTACTCGATCAAGCCGCTCGACGTGGAGACGCTGCAGTCGCTGTCGATGCCGATCGTGACGGTCGAGGACCACTTCCCCGAAGGCGGGCTCGGCGAGGCCGTCCTCTCCGCGTTCGCCGAATCCGAGGAGCGGCCGCGGATCGTCCAGCTCGCGGTTCGTGAGATGCCGCGCTCGGGCAAGCCCGCCGAGCTGATGCGCTCCGCCGAGATCGACGCCGAGGCGATCGTCGCGGCAGCGCGGCGCTTGGTCGAGGCTCAGGTCACCGCGTCGTAGAGCCGCCGGTCGCGCTCGCGGGCCTCGCGGTAGGCGTCCGCCCGGTCGGGACGTGGCTCGAATGTCCGCCCGAGCGGCGCCGTCGCCGGCGTCTCGCCGAGCCGCTCGAGGGTCGCCACGGCCGCACCGCGGAGCGACGCCTCCTCCACCTCCGAGAGCGTGATCGGCCGCGCGAGCGCGTCCGCCATGAGCTGACACCAGGCCGGGTTGTGCACTAGTGCACCACCTGTCGCCACGACCTCCTCGACGTCGGGAAGGAGCTCGGCGACGGCGGCGAACCGGAAGGCGACGCCCTCGAGCGCGGCCTGCCGGAGATCGCGCGGGGTCGTCTCGAAGCTCAGGCCGCTGATCGAACCGCGGACGTGGGCGCGCCAGCCGGGACTTCGCTCACCGCCGAGGAGCGTGAGGAAGGTGAGGTGGTGGTCGTCCGGATCGCGGGCGGCGAGCGCCTCTTCGTCCTCGTCCACACCGAAGAGGCCGTCGAGCCACCCGTGGACGTTGCCCCCGTCCGAGAGCGCGCCGCCCTCCAGAACACGCCGATCGTCGACGCGGTACATGAAGAGACCCGGGCGAGGCTGTGGCCGCTCCGTCCCGTACAGCACGCGATACGCGCCCGACGTCCCGACCATGAGCGCCGCGCGCTCCCGGGTCACGCAGCCCGCGCCGAGGTTGGAGCACGCGCCGTCGACGAGCGCCGGATACCAGTCGCCGACGGGCTCGTCGCCGAGCTGTGGCAGGCGGTCAGGGTCGAGCCCGAGCGTCGACAGGAGCTCCTCGTCCCAGGTTCCGCCCACGAGGTCGAGGAGGCCCGTGCCGGAGGCCAGCGACACCGACGACTGCGGGACCTGGCCGGTCAGCCGCTCGTACAGGTAGTCCGCGAACGAGACGAAGCGACCGGCCGAGTTGAAGAGCTCCGGCTCCTCCTCGGCGAGCCAGGCGAGCTTCGCGGGCCAGTAGCTCGAGTGCAGGTAGGCGCCGGTGCGGGCGTGGACGGCCTCGGGGTCGAGCCGCCGTTTGAGCCGTTCGGCCGCGTCCTCGCTGCGGGTGTCGCGCCACATGTACACGGGCGACGCCGGCCGGCCGCGGGCGTCGAGGACGAGCAGCGAGTGCCCGAACGTCGAGGCGCCGACGGCGTCGACGTCGGCGCCGCCGAGCGCTTCCTCGAGCGCGCTCCGCACCGCCTCCACCATCCGGTCGGGATCGGTGGTCTCGTACTTCCGCGACGCGATCTCGCCGCCCGGCTCGCCGTCCTCCTTGTGCACGAGTGCACGAATCGACGACGTACCGACGTCGAGCGCGAGCACACGAACCATTGCGCGACGATACTCAAACGATGAAAACCGGCCTGATCGACGCGAGCGGCACGCAGCTCAACGTGCGCGAGTGGGGCGACGAGACCGGTCGCCCTCTGCTCTTCTGGCACGCGCTCGGCGACCACACGTCGCTGCAGCCGATCGAAGCGGCTCCTATCCTCGTCCGGGACTACGGGCTACGGGTGATCGCCGTCGACGCCCCGGGCTTCGGGGGCTCGCCGCGCCTGCCGGACGAGCGCTACGAGATGCCGTCGCTCGTCGAGCTCGCGCGAGAGCTGCTCGACGCGCTCGCGCTCGAGCGAGCCGTCTGGGCGGGCTCCTCGTGGGGCGGGAGCGTCGGCGTGCAGTTCGCCGCAGCCCACCCCGACCGGGTCGAGGCGCTCGTCCTCCTCGACGGCGGCTACACCGACCCGGCCGACGATTTCGGCTCCTCGCTCGAGGAGATTCGCGAGCACTGGCGCGCGCGGCCGGAGCTCTGGAGCTCGGACTCGTGGGACGTCGTGGACGACGAGGCGCGCGCGTACGTCAAACGCTGGACGCCCGCGCTCGCCGAAAGCTGCCGCTCGGCCTTTCGCGAGGAGAACGGAGAGGTGGTCTCGATCATGGGGCCGGACGTCTACGCCGCCGCCATCTGGGGCACGATCCAGGCGCCGCCGGCGGAAGCCCTGCCGCGGCTCGGCGCGAGCGGCGTTCCGGTGCTGCTGCTCGCCGCGACGCAGCCGCCCGAGCTCGAAGAGCGTCGCCGCCCGGCTCGCGAGCGGTTCGCCGCGCTCGTGCCGCAGGCCGAGATCAAGCTCATGGACACCATGCACTTCGTCCTCGAGGACGCGCCCGAGGAAGCGGCGCAGGCGACCGGAGAGTGGTTGCGACGGCTCTCGTAATCGCCTCCAACCTCCGCAAGGAGCTCTCGGGCGACGTGCTCTTCGACGGCGTCTCCTTCAAGGTGGAGCGCCGCGACCGGGTCGCGCTCTCCGGGCCGAACGGCGCCGGCAAGACGACGCTGCTCCGCATCCTCGTCGGCGAGACCGAGCTCCAGGGCGGCGAGCTCGCGTTCCAGAAGGGGACGCGCGTCGCGCTCCACGACCAGCGCCCGCCGCTCGAGCGCGAGCTCACGCTGCGTGAGTACGTCCTCTCGGGCGCGACCGACCTCGTCGCGGCGGAGCAGGAGCTGCGCCGGCTCGAGACCGTCATGGCCGACGGAGACCATGGCGAACCGACGCTCCGGCGCTACGCGGACGCGCAGGCGCGCCTCGAGCACGCGGGCGGCTACGACTGGCGCGAGCGCGCGAACGCGGTCGTTCGCGGCCTCGGCTTCGTCGACCCCGACCTCGACCGCCCGCTCGCCACCTTCTCCGGCGGTGAGCTGACCCGCGCCTCGCTCGCGCGCGCCCTCGGCGGCGACCCCGATCTCCTGCTTCTCGACGAGCCGACGAACCACCTCGACGTGGCGAGCATCGAGTGGCTCGAGCGCGAGCTCGCCTCGCTCGACGCCGGCGTGATCCTCGTCGCGCACGACCGCTGGTTCCTCGAGGCGGTGACGGGCGCCGTGCTCGAGCTCGAGGCCGGCCGGTCGACCTTCTTCGCCGGCCCCTGGCACGCGTGGCGCGAGGAGAAAGCGGCGCGGGCGCTCCACGCCGGCAAGACGGTCGAGCGCGTCGAGGAGGACATCGCGCGCCTGCGCCGCTTCGTGGAGCGGTTCCGGTACAAGAAGTCGAAGGCGAAGCAGGCCCAGTCGAAGCTGACGCAGATCTCGCGCCTCGAGCGCGACCGCTCCCGCGCCGCGGCCGAGCGCGACCTCCTGACCCGCCGCTCGCGCACGCTCGGCTTCGAGTTCCTGAAGCCGGCGCGGAGCGGCCGCACCGTCGTCGAGGCCCGCGGCCTCGAGCTCGCAGCCGGAGACCGCGTCCTCCTCCGCGACGTGAGCTTCGCGCTCGAGCGCGGCGAGCACGTCGCGCTCGTCGGCCCGAACGGCTCCGGCAAGACGACGCTCCTCGAGACGCTGCTCGGGTTGCGCGAGCCCCGGTCGGGCACGGCTCGACTCGGCCACGGCGTGGAGCCCGCGTACTTCAGCCAGCAGGAGGTCGAGCTGCCGAAGGAGGGCAGCGTCCTCGACGCGACCCAGTCGGCGACCGGATTGCCTCGCCCGCAGGCGCAGTCGCTCCTCGGCCGCTTCCTCTTCTCGGGCTGGGCCGAGCACGAGAAGGCCGTGAGCGTGCTGTCCGGCGGCGAGCGGCGCCGGCTCGCGCTCGCGCTCGTCGTCGCCTCGGGCGCGAACTTCCTCGTCCTCGACGAGCCGACGAACCACCTGGACCTCGAGAGCCGCGAGGCCCTCGAAGCCGCGCTCGAGGCGTTTCCCGGCACCGTCCTCCTCGTCTCGCACGACCGCGCGCTCGTCGACGCGGTCGCGGCCCGCACCCTCGCGATCGAGGGCGGCGGGCTGCACTCCTACGACGGGGGCTGGGCCGAATACGTCCGTGCCCGCGACGCGCGCGCCGCGCCGCCGCCCGAGCCCGCCAAGAAGGAGAAGCCGCGCAAGCCGGCGCCGCCCGCACCGCGGCGCTCAAGCGAGCTCGACCGCGTCGAGGCGGAGATCGCGGCGCGCGAGCAAGCGGTCACCGAGCTGGAGCGGCGGCTCGCCGACGACTGGGGCGACGTCGAGGCCCTCGCAGCGCACCGGCGCGCCCGCGACGAGCTGCGAGCGCTCCTCGCCCGCTGGGAAGAGCTCTTCGAGCGCTCGCAAGCATGACCAGCCAACGTGTCGACCTGCTGCGAGAGCTCGTCGAGCTCGAGTCGCCGACCGGCTACTCGGAGGGTTTGCACGCCGTGGCGGAGCGGGTCTGCGCCGAGCTCGAGCCGGAGGGCGGCGCGCCCTGGTTCGTGGACGACCACCTGCGCGTCGAGCTCCCGGGCGAGGGCGCGCCGCTCCTCCTCCTCGGCCACGTCGACACCGTGTGGGAGGTCGGGACTCTCGACGAGATGCCGTTCCGCGTCGAGAACGGCCGCGCCTACGGGCCCGGCGCCTACGACATGAAGGCGGGTCTCGTCGTCCTCGTCGAGGCGGTCCGGGCGGCAGGCGACCGGCGCCGTGCGCTTCGCGTCTTCCTCACCGCCGACGAGGAGATCGGCAGCCTCACAGGCCGCCCGCTGATCGAGGAGGCCGCCGGGGACGTGGCCGCCGCGCTCGTGCTCGAGCCGCCCACGCAGCGCGGGAACCTGAAGACCGCTCGAAAGGGACTCGCCCGCTACCGCCTGGTCGTCCGCGGCCGGGCCGCGCACGCCGGCACGCACCCGGACGAAGGCGCGAGCGCGGTCGAGGAGCTCGCGCACCAGATCCTCCACCTGAAGGGCCTGAACGAACCCCGGCAGGGAATCACCGTGAACGTCGGCGTCGTCCGCGGCGGCGTGCGCGAGAACGTCATCGCCGACCACGCCGAGGCCTGGATCGACGTCCGCGTCACCCACGCCGCCGACACGGCGAAGATCGAGGCGGCATTCGCCGGGCTCACGCCGGTCCTCGAGGGAACGTCGCTCGAGCTCGAGGGCGGCTTCACCAGGCCGCCGCTCGAGCGCTCTCCCGGCGCCGTCCGGCTCTTCGAGAAGGCGAGGGAGCACGGGAAGGCGCTCGGGCTCGACCTCCAAGAGAGCTCCTCGGGCGGCGGCTCGGACGGGAATCTCGTCGGCGCGCTCGGGGTTCCGGTGCTCGACGGGCTCGGCGCGGAGGGCGGCGGAGCGCACGCCCGCGACGAGCACGTCCTGCTCGATTCGGTGCCCGTACGGGCGGATTTACTGTCGCGCCTCTTGATAGATCCGGGTCTATAAGGCAAAAATCCCTGCAACTCCCTCGACCCGGAGGTGATGTATGGCAGCCGCTGCGCCAGCGGACGAGCGCCAGATGATCTCGGAGCGGATCGCTCCGGGGATGCTCCCGCGGGTTCTGAACTCGGCGGACATGACGATCATCTTCGTCGCGATCGTCCTGTTCATCGTGAACGCGTCCGCGATCCAGCGCGCTGGACCGGCCGCGTACACGTTCTGGATCCTCGGATTCGTCGCCTTCCTGATTCCGGGCGCACTCGTGACGGCGCAGCTCGGCCTCATGTTCCCGCAGGAAGGCTCGCTGTACGTGTGGACGCAGAAGGCACTGGGCCCGTTCTGGGGCTTCTTCGCCGGCTTCTGCGCGTGGTGGCCCGGCATCCTCGTCATGGCCGCGACCGGCGACGCCGTCGTCAGCATCTGGCAGTTCATCGACACCGGTGGGTTGCCGAAGAACTGGGAGCAAGGACTCGTGATCCTTGCCGTCCTCTGGTTCTCAGCAGGCATCTCGATGCTCCGATTGCGGATGACGCAGAACTACGCGAACGTCGCGGTCGTCTTCTACGGCGCGGCGATCTTCGTCATCGGCCTCGCCGGCATCCTGTGGTTGATCGGCGACGGGCACTCGGCGACCGGCGGTTTCGGCTCGGCCCACAACTGGCTGCCGCATTCGAGCACCTGGACGCTGTTCGGCCTTGTCATCCTCGCCCTGCTCGGCATCGAGGTCCCGCTCAACATGGGCGTC
>VAYE01000187.1 GCA_005883235.1 Actinomycetota bacterium | reverse complement strand
CCACACGGCGCCCTACTGGAACGACTCCGACCTGATCCCGCGGCTCAGGCGCCTCCAAGAGCTCGGACACGAGGTCGGCTTCCACAACGACCTGGTGACGATCGAGCGCGTCCGCGGGGGCGACACACGCGCAGCGCTCGAGGAGGCGCTCTCGCGGCTCCGCGACGGCGGGATCGAGGTCGTCGGCGCCGCGGCGCACGGCTCGCCGTGGTGCCACCGCCTCGGCTTCCACAACAACTACGCCTTCGCGGGCTGGGACGAGCCCGTTCCGGGCTTTCCGGCGACCGACGTGGCGCAGAAGCTCGACCCGGCGGAATTCGGACTCGAGTACGAGGCCTACCACGTTCCTCGCGACGTCTACTTCTCGGACTCGTCGTTCGAGGGCGGGCGACGGGCGCATCCGCAGGATCTCGAGCTGCGACCGGGGAGCCGAACGGTCGTGCTCGTCCACCCTTGCCACTGGGACCGTTCGGGGCGTGCCAAGACGGGACGCCTGCTGCGGAAGATCCTCAGGCGTGCCCGACGCGAGCCTTCGTGACGGTCGAGCCCGCGCCTGCTCTTCATTTGATCCGCCAGGCCGCCGCCAGCGCCTCTCGTTGCGCCTCGGCGTTGAAGCGCTCGAGGGCGAGGCGACGCGCACGCTGCCGCAGCTCGCCGAGCCGCTCGGGCTCGCGGGCGAGGTCGGTCAGCGCGGCGCCGAGCTGCTCCGGCCGGCTCGGCTCGTAGACGAGCCCGATCCTCTCCCCCTCGACGAGCGGTGCGAGACCGGGCAGGCCCGAGACGACGACCGCCAGGCCGGCCATCAGGTACTCGAACAGCTTGTTCGGGTAGACGAGCTCGTCGTTTCGCGTCAGCGGCCGGTTGATGACGAGGCCGACGTGGAAGCCGACGAGCGCCTCGACCAGCCGGTCCGGGGCGACCGGCTCGGCGATCTCGACCCGCTCGTCGAGGCCGCGCTCGACCACCCTTCGGCGCAGCTCCTCGAGATCGGCGTTCGTGACCCGAATCGTGAGGCGGATGCCCTCGGCGTGCTCGGCGGCGACGAGGAGGTCCTCGAGCGGCCTTCCCGGTCCCATCGCGCCCTGGTAGATCGCCTGGAGAGGCCCGTCCCCGCGGGGCGCCGGCTCGACCTCGGCGCGGGGCGGGCAGCTCAGCACGACGATCGGCTCCTCGGGCAGGCGGAGGGTGCGCCGGAGCTCGGCGGCGATCGGCTCGCTGACCGTGAGGACGGCGTCGGCTCGTCGTGCCAGCGGGCCCTCGAGCAGGCGAACGAGCGCGCGGTAGACGAGCGGCGTCCCGGGCTCCTGGTCGGCGTAGATCTCGTGTGCGTCGTACACGAGCCGGGCGCGGGTCCGCCGGGCGACGAGCCGGCCGGCCAACAGCGTGTCGAAGTCGTTCGCGTGCACGACGTCGGCGGGAGCGAGGCGGCGCGCAGCGGCGGTCAGCCTCAGATTGGCGGCGGCGAGCCGGCCGATCCGGTAGAGGCCGCGCAGCTCCCGCACGAGCGGGTTCGACTGCCGCATTCCGCCGAGCCCTGCGCGCCGCAGGCCGGCGGAGACGCGGCCGCCCGGGACCCGGACGATCTGGACGCCCTCGAGCGGCACGGGCTCGTCTCCGGGCGACGAGCCGCAGACGCCGACCAAGTCGACTCCGGCGGCGAGCGCCGCGAGAGCTGCACGCCGGGCGCGCGGGTCTCGCGTCAGCTCGTTCGGCGCGAGCAGGAGGAGCCGCAAGCGGCTACAGCGCGGCCGCTGCGCGAACGGTTTCGCGAGAGCGTCGGGCTTCGGCTCGGGCCCGGTCGAGGCCGAGCAGCGAGTCGTACACGTCCTCGACCGCTCGAGCGTTCTGGGCCGGGTCGAACCGCCGGCGCGCGTGCTCGGACGCGGCGCCGCCGAGGCGCGCCCGCAGATCTGGATCCTCGATCAGCAGCCGAAGCGCGGCGGCGATGTTCGGCGGGCTCGCGTCCTCGAGGAGGAGGCCGGTCTTCCCCGGCAGGAGCACGCCCGCCCCGTCCCCCGAGCCCGAAGCGACCACCGGCTTGCCGTACGTCGCGGCCTCGAGCACGGGTCGTCCGAGGCCGACGCCCTGGTTCGGGAACGTCACGATGTCCAGTGCGCTGTAGATCTCGCCCGTCTCGGCGGTGAACGGCAGGAACGAGAAGTGGCGGTCGAGCCCCTTGTCGGCGACGAGCTCCTTGATCGCCGACTCTTCGTCGGTGAGCAGGTTCGCAGCGGCGAGGGCCCGCCCGCGGATCGTCCGGAAGTACTCCGGCGGACGGACGCCGCCGCCCATGATCACGAAGTGCGCCGGCGCGCCCTCGTCGACCAGGAGCTCGGCGGCGGAGACGAGCTCGGGCCAGCCCTTCTGTCGGCGGACGAAGCCCGCGAAGCCGATCGCGACCCGGTCTCCCGGCAGTCCGAGGCTCGCCCGGTTGTCGCCGTTCGGAGACGCCGCCGGGCTGACGCTGTTGTGGACGATCGTGAGCGGGAGCCGGATCGGGAAGCGCTCCGCGACGTCGCGGTCGATCGCGATCGCCGCGTCGCCCCAGCGTTCCATCAGGGCGGCGATCGCGCGGCTGCGCCGGTCCCGCCCCTCGCCGGCGAGCGCCGAGCGGAGGTGCCAGACGACCTTCGCGCCGTGCCGGTGCGCGATCCAGGCGGCGGCGATCAGCGGCGAGTCGTTCAGGTGCACGAGCGGGAAGCGGTGCTCCCGCATCAGCCGCTCGAGCTGGCGCAGGTGCGGCGGGAGCGCCGCGACCTCGCGGCCGAGGACGAGCCAGCGGAGTCCCTCGTACGGCGAGTCCCACGCGTGGGCGAAGATCGAGACGTCGCCGGTGTGGACGGTCGCCCCGGCGGCGGCGAAGAGCTCGGCCGCCGGCCCTTCCGGGCAGAAGACGTGCGGCTCGAAGCGCTCGTCGAGGTTGGCGATCAGCTGCGCCAGGCTCGAGGGCGCGCCGCCGAGCTGCGGGCGGTGGTGGACGTAGAGGATCGGGATCCGCTCGCGCGTCGGGAGGATGCGCCGGTAGATCGACTCGATGCGGCGCGCGTTGCGGCTCGGGTCGAAGTTCGCCTCCGCGTGCTTCCGGGCCGCTCGCCCGAGAGCCTGCCGGCGCTCTTCGTCGCGCAGGAGCTCCGCGACGGCGCGCGCGAGCGTCTCCGCGGTGTAGTCCTCGACGAGGACGCCCGTCTCGCCCGGGACGACGACGCCGCCGCCCGTGCGCGAGCCGGAGGCGACGACGGGCACACCGCTCGCGGCGGCCTCGATCACCGGCCTTCCGAGCTCCGGGCCCTGTGACGGCGCGACGACGACGTCGCTCGCCTGGTACAGGTTGGCCGTGTCCTGGGTGAACGGGATGAAGCGGACGACCTCCGTCATCCCGAGGTCCTCGACGAGGGCGTTCGCCTCGGACTCGTAGTCGCGCGTCAGGTCGGCGAGCTGGAGGCTCCGGCCGACGACCGTCTGGAAGAACTCCTGGCCGCGGACGGCGCCGCCGACGATGAGGTAGCTCGCGTCGAGGCCCGCGTCGCGGAGCTGCGCCGCCGCCTCGATGAACTCGCGGAAGCCCTTCGACGGGTAGATGAAGCCGAAGTACGAGACCACCGGCCGCTCGCTCGGCAGGCCGACCGCACGAGCTCCGAGCGGCGGTCGCGGCCACCGTCCGGGAGCGCCGAACGAAGGTGCCAGACGACCGGGAGCGACTCGCGTTGCGCGAGCCAGGCGGCCGGGATCAGCGGCGAGTCGTTGAAGTGGACGAGCTCGAAGCGGTGCCGGCGGAGCGTCCGCCGGAAGCGGAGCACGTGGTGGGGCAGGAGGCCGAGCTCGCGCAGGAAGAGGAGCCAGCGCCGCCCGCGGTAGGTCGAGGCCCAGATGTGCGTGAAGCCGGCGACCGGGCCGGTGTGGACCTTGGCGCCAGCCTGGCTGAAGAGCTCGGCCGCCGGGCCGGGCGGACAGTAGATGTGCGCCTCGAACTGCTCGTCGTCGAGCTCGCGGATCAGGTACGAGAGGCTGGCGGGGGCACCGCCGAGCTCGCTACGGTGGTGCACGAAGAGGACAGGCGTGCGGGGCCGCTCGGGCATCGCGAAATGCTAGCCGCCGGGGTCGCTGCGCAGGCGCCGAACGACGGGTCGCAGCCGCGCGCGCAGGGGCTCCGGCACTCGTCCCCAGAACAATCGGGCCGGTCCGCGCTGCGGCGGAGAGGCAGCTGCGCGCGCCCGGCGGACCGACGCGAGCACCTGCGCGTCCTCGGTCGTCGCCGCTCTCGTGTCGAGCCCGAACCGCCACGGCTGCTCCACCAGGTCCGGCAGCTGGTCGAGCGAACCGGCGCGAAGCACGGGCCGGACGCCCTCGGCGAGGCGGGCTGCGCTCTCGCCCAGCGCGCCGTCGGGCTCCACCAGGACGATGTCGCTCTCCCGCACGAGCGCCGCGAGCTCGTCGTCGTCGGTCACCTCGACCGTCTCGAACCCCGGGAGCTCGATCGGCTCCGCCGTCGCGACGACGACGCGGACGTGACGGCCCGCCGTGCGTGCGAGCTCCGCCGTCGCCGAGCCGCCGGCGCCGACGAGCAGCAGCCGCGAGGCGCGTCGATCCGGAAAGAGGGTGCCGATGCCGAGCGCTCGCACCAGCCGCGCCGAGGCCTCGAGGTACCCCTCCTCCCGATACACCGGCCAGAAGGGACGCCGAAACAGCGCGAAGATCTCCTCGTCGCTCCGCCGGCGGAGCGCCTGGATCCGCGTCCGCTCGGCCATCGCGCCGTCGAGCCGCGCGACGAACTGCGAGATCGCGTGCACCCGTGCGAGTGCGTTCGCGGGTACCGACTCGGGCTGCGCGGGCGCGGGCCCACCGAGCTCGTATGCGCGCGGGTCGGTGCCGCTGTCCGCGAGCGCGCGCTCGGAGGTGAGGCAGAGGGCCGCGGCGAGGATCCGGTACAGGTTTCGCTC
>VAYE01000186.1 GCA_005883235.1 Actinomycetota bacterium | reverse complement strand
CCAGCGGAGACCGCCGGCGCCGCAGGCGCCGCGACGGTCGCGCCCGCCGCAAGGAGCGCGATCCACCGTACCTGCACGCACGGGAACCTACCCCTGCTGCGAAAACAAAACCCTGCTCAGGCAGCGTCTTCGGCCCAGTCGCCGTACAGCGAGGTGTAGAGGCCGCCTGTCGCGAGGAGCTCCTCGTGCGTCCCCTGCTCGACGATACGGCCGTGCTCGAGCACGACGATCAGGTCTGCGTTTCGGATCGTCGAGAGGCGGTGGGCGATGATGAACGCGGTGCGGCCGGCGAGGAGCAGGCGGAGCGCGCGCTCGATCTTCCGCTCGGTTCCGATGTCGACCGACGACGTCGCCTCGTCGAGGATGAGGATGCGCGGGTCGGCGAGCAGCGCCCGCGACAGCGCGACGAGCTGGCGCTGACCGAGCGACAGGCGGGTGCCGCGCTCCTGCAGCTCGGTCGCGTACTCGTCCTCAAGCCTCACGATGAAGTCGTTCGCCCCGACGGCCTCGGCGGCGCGGACGATCTCGTCGGGAGCCGCCTCCGGCCGGCCGAACGCGATGTTCTCGGCGGCGGTGCCAGCGAAGAGGAATCCTTCTTGAGGGACGATCCCCAGCTGGCGGCGGAGGGACGCCTGTGTCACGTCGCGCAGGTCGACGCCGTCGATCGTGATCCTGCCCTCTCGCGGGTCGTAGAAGCGCGCGAGGAGCTTCGCGATCGTCGACTTACCCGCGCCGGTATGGCCGACGAGCGCGACGGTCGTCCCCGCCGGGACGTCGAGGTCGAGCCTGTGCAGGACCTCCGGCCCGTCGCCGTAGCCGAAGCGGACCGCTTCGAAGCGGACGTGTCCTTGGGCCGTGGCGAGCGGCTGGGCCTGCGGCCGGTCGAGGACCTCGGGCTCCTCGTCCATCACGTCCATGATCTTGTCGAGCGCAGCCGTGGCCGAGAGGAACGTGTTGTAGAGCTGTGACAGCTGCTGCACCGGGTCGAAGAAGTTCTGCACCAAGAGCAGGAATGTGAAGAGCGTGCCGAGCGTGACCTGGCCCTGGAAGTAGAGGTGGCCGCCGTAGCCGAGCACGACCGCGAGGGCGATCGACGACAGCAGGTCGACGAACGGGAAGTAGATGCCGTTCAGGACGACCGTCTCCTGGTTCGACTCGCGATACCGCTCCGCCACGTCGCGGAAACGGCTGATGTTCTCGTTCTCGCGCGTGAACGCCTGGACGACGCGCATCCCGGCGATGTCCTCGGCAAGGGTGGCGGTCAGTAGGCCGAGCCGCTCGCGTACCGCCCGGTACGCGCGTGACGAGCGCTTGCGGAAGATCACCGTCGCGACGCTCATCAGCGGGATCACGGACAGCGTCGCGAGTGCGAGCCGCCAGTCGAGGACGAACAGGAGAATCGCCGTCCCGATCAGCGTCAGCGTGTTCTGGACGAGGCTCGAGACGCCGTCGGTGACGAGCTGGTCGATCGCCTCGACGTCGTTCGTCAGGCGGCTGATGATTACGCCGGCGCGGTTCCGCTCGTAGAAGCCGAGTGACAGCCGTTGCAGGTGCCGGAAGAGGCCGACCCGAAGGTCGGCCAGGATGCGCTCGCCCACCCAGCCGGTGAGGTAGGTCTGCACGTAGCTCATCGCCCAGTTGAGGAGCCCGGCCGCGAGGAACGCGCCGACGATCCACCAGAGG
Organism: Actinomycetota bacterium; assembly: GCA_005883235.1. The sequence continues at coordinate 4,896 of VAYE01000186.1, read as the reverse complement.
CGCGTGAGGTCGTGGCGGCGGATCCCGTCGTCGACGGCGTACTTGGACAGGAAGGGCGGCGCTAGGGCGGTCGCGGTCGCGGCGAGGAGCGACACGATCGAGAACGCCGTGCGGAGCCGGTACGGGCGCGTCAGCCGGGCGAGCGTGAGGATGCGCCGCCGCGTCCGCGCCCACGACCAGTCCTCGACCTCCGCGCCGCGCTGCTGCGTGAGGTGGCTGCCGGGCTGCCAGACCCTCACGAGGCCGCTCCTTCTTGGACACGCGCGCGCGCTCCCCCACCCAGGGTGGGGAGCGGCCCGCCTCCCTCGCAGACGACCCTACCCGTCGTGGGCGCACGCGTCTGCGGCGATTCGGTGTCAATACGCAGCGTCACGCCACCTCCTCCACGGCTGCCCGCGCCTCGACCGCGTCCGCGAACCGGCGTTCCAGCAGGCCGTGCTCGTAGATGTCGCGGTAGACCGGGCTCGTCTCGAGCAGCTCGTCGTGCGTGCCCCGCGCCGCGACGCGACCCTCGTCGAGGACGACGATCTCGTCCGCGAGGGCGATCGTCGAGAGCCGGTGCGCGATGATGAGAGTCGTCCGGCCGCGCATCGCCTCGCGAAGGCCGAGGCGGATCCGGGCCTCCGTCGTGGCGTCCACCGACGCCGTCGCGTCGTCGAGGATGAGGATCCGCGGATCGACGGCGAGCGCACGTGCGATCGCGAGCCGCTGGCGTTGCCCGCCCGATAGCGTGATTCCGCGCTCGCCGATGACCGTGTCGTAGCCCTTCGGAAGCCGCTCGATGAACTCGTGCGCCTGCGCGAGGCGGGCGACGCGCTCGATCTCCGCGTCGTCGAGGTCGCCGACCCCGAACGCGATGTTCTCCCGCACCGTGGCCGAGAAGAGGAACGGATCCTGCGAGATGACGCCGATCGCGTGCCGCAAGGAGGCGAGCTTCACGTCGCGGACGTCGACGCCGTCGACGGTCACGCGGCCGGAGGTCGCGTCGTAGAAGCGCGGCACGAGCGAGGTGAGCGTCGTCTTGCCCGAGCCGGTGTGCCCGATCAGCGCGATCGTCCGGCCGGGCGGGACGTCGAGGTCGACCTGCTCGAGCACCGGCCGCTCAGCCATGTACTCGAAGGTGACGTCCTCGAAGCGGACGTGTCCGCCGCCCGCCGGGAGCTCGCGTGCATCGGGTGCGTCGGCGATCTCCTCGGGCTCGTCCATGACCTGGAAGATCCGCTCGCCGGAGGCGGTCGCGCGCTGCGCCTGCCCGATCCACATCCCGAGCGAGCGAAGCGGCGTCACGAGCATCCCGAGGTAGAGGTTGAAGGCCACGAAGCCGCCGACCGAGAGGTTGCCGTGCGCCACCATCCGCGCGCCGATGAGCAGGACGGCGGCCTGCGCGACGAGCGGAACCCACGAGATGAGCGGCACGTAGAGCGCCCGCTGCCGGTTCGCGCGCAGCGTTTCCTGGAAGACCGCCTCCGAGCGGGTGCGGAACTTCGCCTCCTCCTGCGGCTCCTGCGCGAAGGCCTTGACGACGTGGACGCCGACGATGTTCTCCTCCGCCACCGTCGCGACGTCGGCGAGCTTCTGCTGCACCTCGCGGAGCGTCGGGTGGGCGACGTGGCTGTAGCGGTAGGCGAGCACGACCAGCACCGGCGTGATCGCGAGCGCGATCAGCGCGAGCTTCCACTGGAAGAAGAAGAGGACCGCGGTGACCGAGAGCACCGTGAGGATGTTCTGGAAGAAGAAGATCAGGCCGTAGCCGAGGAAGAAGCGGACGCCCTGCAGGTCGACAGTGGCGCGCGACATGAGCTGGCCCGTCTGGTGCCGGTCGTAGAAGCCGAATGAAAGGCGGACGAGATGCGCGTAGAGGCCCTGCCGCATGTCCATCTCGACCGCGAGCGCCTGGCGGCCGGAGATGAGACGTCTCGCCGCCATCAGCACTGCCCGCGCCAGGCCGAGCGCGACGATCGCCCAGACGAAGAGCCAGAGCTTGTGAGCGTTGTGCGGTCGGATCGCGCCGTCGATGACGTGCTTCGTCACCCAAATGAGCGCGATCTGTGCCACCTGCGAGCCGACCGCGAGCACGATCGACACGACGAGCGACACCTTGTAGGGGCTCAGAAACCCGAGCAGGCGGGCGAATGTGTCGCGATAGGAGGGCGTTTCGAGCATCCGGATTCCGAACGACGAGTGTAGTCGCGGGCTTCCCCGTCGCTTCCGGCGCCACAACCTCCCCCAAGGGGTGCGAGACCCCCTGCGGTCAGCGTATCGAGGCTTCGATCACGTGTCTGTGCCGGGTCCGTGACGATCGTCCGCAGCGAGTCGGGGGTCGCCGAGGCGCGCGAGCTCCTCGCGGACCAGCGCGGCCGCCTCGTCGACCAGCGCGCGATTCGCAGCGTCGTTCAGCCAGCCGCTCGCGCCCGAGGGATGCGGGAGCGGAATCGCCGTCGCGTCGCCGTAGGCGAACCGGCGGCCGACGCAGTCGCCGAGCCGAGTCAGCCCGAGCAGCGTCCTCGCGGCGAGGCCGCCGACGGTCACGACCAGGCCCGGCCGGAGGAGGCGCAGCTCCCACTCGCGCCAGAACGCGCACAGCTCCTGCTCGCGAGGCGTGGGCGTCCGGTCGCCGCGCCCGCCGGGCGACCGCCCTGGATAGCAGCGTGTCACGGACGCGCAGTAGAAGGCGCCGTAGAACTCGTCCTCGTCCAGCTCCAGCCACCGCCGCAGCGTCCGGCCGGCGCGGCCGCGCCACGGCAGATGTCGCGCTGGAGCGAGATGAGCGACCGATAGGACGAGCGCCGGCGCGTCACGCGCGCACGGCGACGAACCAGCGGCCGGCGTGGACGATTCCCGCGCCGCCGAGCTCCTCGGCCAGGCCGTCCGTGGTGAAGTACCGCTTGTACACCTCCCAACGAGAGCCGTCCTTGAGCACGCGCTCCTGGAGCTCGACGGGCTCGTGGCCCTCGCGGAGCGCGGAGTCGACGACGACGAGGTCGTCGGCGACGCGTCGAGCCTCAGCGAGGAAGGCCCGCCGGCCGTCTTCCTCGAGATGGCCGTAGAAGTGGCCGGTGAAGACACGTCCAAAGGCGCTGTCGGCGAACGGAAGAGTGTCAGCGTCGCCGCGGACGAACTCCGCCGAGGGCACCCGGCGGCGGGCGATCTCGAGCATCGACTCGCTCTGGTCGAGGCCCACGATCTCTCCCGGCAGGTGGGCAGTGAGGAACCCCGTACCGCAGGCGACGTCGAGCGTCCGCGCCGGGGGGAGCCCCGCAAGCGCGTGGGTGAGCGTCTCCACCTCTTCGCGCCACCCGGGCCGGTCGCGCCCCGCATGCAGGCCCGTCCCGAGCCACCAGTCGTCGTACTCCGGCGCGCGCCGGTCGTAGTAAGCCTTCACCGCTCCTAGAGTAAGCGCGTGGAGCTGCCGCTCGAATCCGTTCCGAACTTCTCGGAGGGGCGCGACCGGACGACGATCGGGGCGATCGACGCGGCTCTCGGCGCGCACGCGGACGTGCTCGACGTCCATGCCGACGCCGACCACAACCGGTCGGTGTTCACGCTCGTCGGCTCGGAGGCGGAGCTTCGCGCCGCCCTCCTCGCCGGCATTGCGAGCGCGAAGGAGCGCATCGACCTTCGGCGGCACGAGGGCGCACACCCGCGGATCGGCGCCGCCGACGTCGTCCCGATCGTCCCGCTCCGACCCGACGAGATGGACCGCGCGCGCAGCTTCGCGCTCGAGCTGGCGAAGAGCGTGGGGAAGGAGCTGGAGCTGCCGGTGTTCCTCTACGGGGAGTCGGCTCCGGGGCGCGGCCCGGCGTTCTTCCGCGGCGGCGGTACGGAGGAGCTCCAGCGCCGCCTCGACGCCGGCGAGCTCGAGCCGGACTTCGGTCCGCGCCGCCTCGACCCCGGGGCGGGGGGAGCGATCGTCGGCGCGCGCCGTCCTCTTGTCGCCTTCAACGTCAGCCTGAGCGGGGCCTCGCTGGACGTGGCGCGCGAGATCGCCTCGGTCGTGCGCGAGCGCGACGGCGGCTTCCCGGGCGTGCGGGCTCTCGGCCTCGATCTGCCGCGCGCCGGGATCGTGCAGGTGAGCATGAACGTGGAGGACTACGAGGCCGCCGCGCTGCACGAGATCGTCGAGCGCGTCGCGACCGAGGCGCAGGCGCGCGGCGCCGAGGTCACCGGCTCGGAGCTCGTCGGCCTGATGCCGGCGGGCGCCGCCGTCGCTGCGGCGGGCGCGATCCTCAGGATCGACGGCTTCGACGCCTCGCGGGTCGTCGAGCTTCGCCTGCTGGGCCGCAACTAGACTCGCGCCGTGGCGCAGGCGACGGCGATCCGCCTGACCGGTGACGATCTCCGCCTGGAGGACGTCTGGGCGGTGGCGCACGGCGGTGCGACGGCAGAGCTCACCGACGAGGCGCGCGCCCGGATGGCGGCCGCGCGGGAGCTCGTGGAGCGAAGCGCTGGGGAGAGCCACCACGTCTACGGCGTGAACACCGGGTTCGGCCGCTTCGTGTCGCGCTCGATTCCGCCCGAGCTCGCGAGCGAGCTCCAGCTCCGGCTCCTCCGCAGTCACGCGTGCGGCGTCGGCGAGCCGTATCCGGTCGAGATCGTGCGTGCGGCGATGCTGCTGCGGGCGAACACGCTCGCGAAGGGCTACTCGGGCGCGCGCGTGGACGTGGTCGAGCTGCTGCTCGCGTGCCTCGCCAAGGGTGTGCTGCCGGAGGTGCCGAGCCGAGGCTCGGTGGGCGCGAGCGGCGATCTTGCTCCGCTCGCGCACCTCGCGCTGCCGCTCGTGGGCGAGGGTCGCGCGCGGGTGCAGGGAGAGTTGCTGGGCGGTGCGGACGCCCTGGCCGCCGTCGGCCTCGAGCCGCTCACGCTCGAGGCGAAAGAGGGGCTCTCGCTCGTCAACGG
>VAYE01000185.1 GCA_005883235.1 Actinomycetota bacterium | reverse complement strand
AGGCAGACACGATGGCCAAGAGCATTCGCGAGGCGATGACCTCGAAGCCTTGCAGCATCGACGCCGACAAGCCGGTCTCTTACGCGGCGAAGATGATGCGCGACGAGGACGTAGGGCTCGCTCCGATCGTGGAGGGCGAGCGGCTGGTGGGCGTGCTCACCGATCGCGACATCGCGGTCCGCGTCGTCGCCGAGGGGCGGGACCCGGATCAAGTGAAGGTCGCCGAGGTCGCATCACGCGACATCGTGACGCTCGACCCGCAGCAGGATCTGGACGAAGCGCTGCGGCTGATGGCGCAGCACCAGGTGCGCCGCCTGCCCGTCGTCGAGGAGGACGGCCGGCTCGTCGGCGTCGTGGCCCAGGCCGACGTGGCGAAGGAAGCCGACCAAGGGCGTACGGGCGAGGTCGTCCAGCAGATCTCGAGGTAGCCGGCGCGAGGACGGGCGGCTGTCTAGGCGGCGCAGTCGCCCGTCTCGCCCTCGCAGCAGCCGAGCTTGAGCCGGCAGCAGGGGCACTGCCAGGTCTGGTGGCGCCACTCGAGCCGGGCGCCGCAGCGCGGGCACGGCTCGCACTGATGCTCCAACCGATGAAGGGCGGATGGCGCCGCGACGTTCCGAGCCGCGGCGCCATCCCCCACGGCTAGCGGGCGACCAGGGTCAAGAGCCACGAGACCGTGTCGCCGTGGATGTCGTTCATCTTCACCTGGACGTAGTACGTCCGGCCCTTCACCGGGGTGAAGGCGACGGGAACGGTCACCCAGTCGTCGATCCCGAGCTTTGCCTGGGGCTGCGGGTGCGCGACGAGGCTGTCGCCGAGGATGACGCGCATGTCGACGCCGATCGTCGCCCCGACAGGGGAGCGAGTCGCCATCTGGCGCGCCGAGAGGCGGACGACCGGGTTCGGCACCCCGCCCTTGACGACGAGGAGTGCGTTCCGTGGATCGAACTGGTATGCGATGTCGGCGAACGTGAAGAACGCGGGCTTCAGCGTCCCGTCCTCGGCAATCAGGCCGCTCTGCCACGGATCGCCGGCATCGTCGTGGAGCACGAACCAGATGAACATCGGCACGTACGGGTAGCGGGCCGCGATCGCGAACGCACGCTTCATGTAGTCCGACTGGGTCTGGTAGTCGACGCCGCTCGGGTCGGGGTTCGTCTCGTGCCCGTACTCGGTGATCCAGATCGGCACGGCGCTCTTGCGGTGGAACCACTGCTTGAGCGACGACTCGAGCCGCGGGATCGAGCTGAGCGAGACGTTCGGCCAGCGGACGGCCTGCTCGGGGCGCTGCTTCGGGTCGGTTGGGTACGGGTGGTGCGCCACGGCGTCGAACTTGAGGTTCGGGCTCGCCTTGGCGACGAGCTGGTAGAAACGGCCGGGCGAGTGCGTGTCCTGGAGCCCGCCGACGTGCCGGTCGCGGCCGCGGGCCGAGGTCTCACCGAGACCGACCTGCGCGAGCGAGTTGCCGCCCTTGATCCCCGTGTAGGCGGCCTTGAAGAGCTTGGCGTAGAGTGCGGGACCAACGGAGCGGCCCTTCTTGTCGAACTGGGGCGCGAGGAACTGATTCAGGTTCGGCTCGTTCCAGACGCCATAGAAGCGGACGAACGGATAGCCGGGGTAGCGGCCCGAGTAGCGCGCCGCGACAGCGCGCGCGAAGGCGGTCAGGCTGCTGAGCTGCCTCGGCAGCCGGTTGGCGGCCGGGCCCGCCCACGTCGGCGTGCCCCAGATCTGGAGCATCGGCTCGATGCCGCGAGCCTGGGCGCCGCGGATCAGCTCGTCGAGATCCGAGAAGTTGTAGGTCGGATCGAAAGGATTGGACGCATTCGCGGGCCGCGTCGGCGCCACCTTCGCCCAGTTGACCGCCGCGTTGATGATCGTCGCGTGCGCGTCGCGTGCGCGGTCGAGGTTCTGGACGTGGTCGGCGCGCCAGCGGAACGCAGCGTCGTCGTAGAAACCGACGTACATGCGCGCGGCGCCGAAGGCGACGGACGGCATGACGACAGCCGCGAGACACGCGAACAGGACGAGACGGACGAGACGATTCACAGGCGAGGCCCCCTTCGGATCGGAACCAGGTCACGGTACCGAGGGTTTATGACGACGCTGTAAAAAGAAGGTTGGTGGGGTCGGCGGAACCCGGCCGAGCCTCGCCTCTTACGCCACTTCGGCCGTCAGATCACGACGTGGCAGGCGATCTGCCAGCCACGGGGTGAGCTCGTCGGGTGGAAGCGGCCTCGCGAGGAAGTACCCCTGCGCGGAGTCGCAACCGAGCTCGACCAGGCTCTCCCAGACCTCGGCCGACTCGACGCCCTCGGCGACGACGCTCAGGCAGAGGTTCCGGCCGAGGTCGATCGTCGAGCGGACGATCCGTGCCTGCTGCTCCTCGCGGTCCATCGCCATCACGAACGAGCGGTCGATCTTGATCTCGTCGACCGGTAGCTCGCTCAGGTAGGCGAGCGACGCGTAGCCGGTCCCGAAGTCGTCGACGGCGAGGCTGACCCCGGTGTCGCGGAGCCGCTGCAGGATCTCCTTCGCCCGCGGCGGGTCGGCGAGCACGCTCGTCTCGGTGAGCTCGAGCTCGAGCACTCCCGGATCGAGCCCGTGCTTCTCGAGCATCCGCTCGAGCTCGTTCGGGAACTCCTCGTCGAGGATGTTCCGCATCGCGACGTTCACGGCGACGGTGAGGTCGAACCCCTGCTCGCGCCAGCGCCGGCACTGCTTGAGCGCCTCCTCGACGACGAAGCGCGTCAAGGGACGGATGAGGCCGGTGTGCTCGGCGACGGGGATGAAGACGTCGGGCTGGACGAGGCCCCGCTCCGGGTGCTGCCAGCGGACGAGCGCCTCGACGCCGCGCACGGTGCCGTCCACGAGCGTGGCCTTCGGCTGGTAGTGGAGGACGAGCTCGCGGTTCTCGATCGCGCGCCGAAGCTCGCCGACGAGCATCAGACGCTCGGGGCGGTAGTTGTCGACGTCGGCGTCGTAGACGGCGTAGTGGGTCTTCGTCTCCTTCGCCACGTACATCGCGACGTCGGCCCGCTGCAGCAGCGTCTCGACGTCCTCGCCGTGGACGGGATAGAGCGCGATGCCGACGCTCGCCTCGGCCTCGAGCGGCAGCCCGTCGATCACGAACGGGTCCTGGAGCGCCCGTGAGATCCGCTCGGCGAGCAGAATGCCGGCGTCCGGCTGGACGACGTCCGGGATGAGCAGCGCGAACTCGTCGCCGCCGAGGCGGGCGACCGTGTCGGTGGGGCGGACGACCGCCGAGAGGCGCCGTGCGAGCTCCTTCAGCATCAGGTCGCCGCAGTGGTGGCCGAGCGTGTCGTTGACCTCCTTGAAGCGGTCGAGGTCCATGAGCAGGACCGCGACGCCGCCGCCGGTGCGCGCGCTTCCGCGCAGCGCGTGGTCGACTCGGTCGAGGAAGAGCGACCGGTTGGGAAGACCGGTCAGATGGTCGTGGAGCGCCAGCCGCTCGTTCTCCTCCGCCTGGCGGCGGAGCTTCCGCGACGCGCCCGCGACGAGGCGGAAGATGCTGAGCCAGAGCAGGAGCAGGCCGCTTCCGATCAGGGCGTAGGTCGTGCGCACGTCGTGCGCGATCGCAGCGCTGAGCGGCGTGTACGGAAGGTAGAGCTCGAGCGCGCCGAGGATTCGTCCGCCCGTGCCGAACCGGAGCGGGACGACGACCTCGTAGGTGCGACCGGACCAGCCGTCGGTCGCATCCCCCGACGACATCCCGGCTGCAACCTTGCCTCCGAGCGCCTGGCGGAGCCGCGGCGAGGGCCCGTATCGGTGGCCGATCGACGCCCGGTCGTCGGCGTAGAGGACACGGCCGCGCGGATCCCAGAGCTTCACGCCCGAGACGCCGGAGGCCTTCAGGCCCCCGATCGTCCGGTCGAGCGCGATCAGGTCGCTCTGGCCGAGGCCGTACTTGAACTGGTACGGAGTGAGCTGCGTCTGGAGCGCGGTCGCGACCAGAACTGCCGACTGACGCGCGTCCGCGTACGCGCGCCCGCGAACCTGGTGCTCGAGGTACTGCGAGAGGCCGAACCCGAGCAGCGCGACCGGGAGGAGGCTGACGAGCGCGAACGTCGTGAGCAGGCTCGGCCGTCGGCCACGGGTACGGAGCGCTTGCCGCAAAGCCTGACTATCTTCGGCACGACGGGGTTACAGCGTCTCCCCCGGACGGGGGGCACACCCCTTCGTCGGGCATACGCGCAAGTTTCGGCGCCAGCGCGAGTCCATTTACGGGACGAAGCTCAGACGGATGCACGGGCCAAGCCCGTGCATCCTGACGACGGCACCGCAAGCGGTGCCTCCTGAGGCCGGTCTGGGCGGAAGCGCTTAGGCGGGAACGGCGCCGGAGCGGTTGACGAACACGCTGTCGAGCGCCGAGCGCAGCCCGACGGCGAGCGCTCCGGTCAGGACGGCGGCCTCGCCCAGGCTCGAGACCTCGACTTGCGGCGGGTACGGCATCCAGCCGCCGAGGAACCGGCGGACGGGCTCGAGGAGCAGGTCGCCGTTCGTCCCGAGCCCCCCGCCGAGGACGACGAGCGCGACGTCGGCGACGGACGCGATCGGCGCCAGGTGCAGCGCGATCCGGCGGGCCACCTCCTCGACCACCTCGCGGGCCACCCGGTCTCCCCCACGCGCTTCCGCGAAGATCGCGCGCGCGTCGTACGGAGGGGCGAGGCGCCGTGCCGCGCCGAGGCGCTCGGCGAGCGCCGTCACCCCCGCCGCGGACGGATCGAGCTCGGCGTGCAGGCCGACGAGCGCGAAGTCGACCTCCCCGGCGGCGCCGTGGTGACCGCGATGGAGCTCACCTCGCAG
>VAYE01000184.1 GCA_005883235.1 Actinomycetota bacterium | reverse complement strand
GGCGGCTCGCCGGGCTCCTCGACCGCGAGCGGCGACCGCGCGAGAACCCAGAACCCGGCCTCGACGACCGGTCCGACGAGGAGCGCGAAGGCGACGGTCCCCACACCGAAGGTGCCGCCGAGCGCGATTCCTGCGACGAGCGCCGTCAGCTCGATCGCCGCGCGCACGATGCCGATCCTCCTGCCGGTCCGCGCGGCGCCGACGAGCATCAACGTGTCGCGCGGGCCCGCGCCGAGGTCGGCGCCGATGTAGAACGCGCTCCCCGGCCCGGCCAGTGCGATCCCGACTGCCAGCAGCGAAATACGAACGCCCAGGCTCGAGTGCGCCAGCTCGGCCACCGCGTCGATCGAGGTCAGGCCCTGGATGAACAGGCCGATCAGGGTCGCGTTCGCAAGAGTCCCGATTCCGGGCCTTCCGCCGAGTGCCCACGCCATGAAGAGCACGGCCACGCCGACAACGACGTTCGCGATGCCGAACGAGAGCGGCGTGTGCCGCGCGATCCCTTGGTGGAGGACGTCCCAGGGCCAGAGCCCGAGCCGCGACTCGAGCGTCAGGACGATCGCAAGCGCGAAGAGGAAGAGGCCGAAGACGAGGCTGCCGAAGCGGAGCGCGAAGCCGCCTCGGATCCGGGGATGCGCCTTCAATCGGGCGCCGAGCGGATCGCCGGACTGACGAAGGCGGCCACGGCGACGACGGCCATCACCCCGAGGAGCGCAAGAACACTCGGCGTCGTCCCGAAGGCCTGGAGGAGGAACCCGACGAGCAGGAATGCGAAGGGCACCGAGCCGAGCGAGAGCAGCGTGGCGACGCTCTGCACTCGCCCGAGCAGCTCGTCCGGTGTCAGCCTGAGCCGCTGTGCTGCGACGACGGCGTTCCAGGTCGGGTGCAGGACGAACATCGCGCCGTAGACGATCCCCGGCGTGATTGTCCCGGGGAGGAAGAGGAGCGGGACCAAACCGGTGACGACCCACATGGTCGCGACGACGACGACGCGCGTGGAGAGGCGACGGGAGAGGCGGGGCGCGAGCACCGAGCCCAGCAACCCGCCCACGCCGAGAAACGCGAACATCGCCCCGATCAAGGCCGGCGACGCGCCGCGCTCGCGGGCGAGCACGATGACGACGAGGAACAGCGCGTTGGCCACGAGGTCGCTGCCGGTCAGGAGGAGAGACGTCGTGCGCAGGAAGGGCTGGCGCCAGAACCAGACGAGACCCTCCCGCACTTCGTGGACGAGCCGCCTGCGCTCGACGATCCGCTCTCCCTGGAGCCGCGTCCGCAGGAGGAGGAGCGACCCGACCGAGAGGAGATAGGAGACCGCGTCGAAGAGGAACGGCACCACGCGGCCTAGCGCGAAGAGGATCCCGCCGAGCGGCTGGCCGGCGAGGAGCGCTCCGAAGCTGCGGGCCTGGTTGCGGGCGAGCGCCGACGGCAGCTGCTCGTCCGCGACGACGTGCCGCAGGGCCGAGCGTTCCGCGACGCTGAAGAAGACGTAGCCGCAGCCGTCGACGAGCGCGACCGCCAGCACCTGGCCGAACCAGACCTGGCCAAGCGCGAGCGCGGCGGCCAGGCTCCCGTAGGCGAGCGCCCGGATCGCGTCGCAGACGACCATGAGCCGCTTCCGGTCCCAGCGGTCGACGAGCGCCCCAGCGGGCAGGGTCAGCACGAGCAGAGGAATGGACGCCGCGAACTCCACGAGGCCCGCCTTTGCGGGCGAGCCGGTCGTGGCGAGGACGAGCAGCGGAAAGGCGATCCCCGAGATGCGTGTCCCGACGTCGGAGACGACCTGGCCGATCCAGAGCAGGTTGAAGTCGCGATTCCTCCGCAGCGGAACCGCGGCGGGCGCTACAGGCCGAATGGGTTGAACGGCTTCGGGCTGGTCGAGACGAGGATGCTCTTCGTCTCGAGATAGAGCTCGAGCGTCTCGAGGCCGAGCTCGCGGCCGAAGCCCGACTGCTTGTAGCCGCCGAACGGAATCCCGGGGAAGGCGGTGTACGGCATGTTGACCCCGACCGTGCCCGCTTTGATGCGCGCTGCCAGCCGGTGTCCGCGCGCCGGGTCGCCGGTCCAGACGGTCGCCATCAGCCCGTACCTCACGTCGTTCGCGATCCGGATCGCATCCTTCTCGTCCTCGAAGGGGATCACGGTCACCACCGGCCCGAAGATCTCCTCCTGCGCGACCTCCATCCCGTTCTCGACCCGGGCGAGCACGGTCGGTGGGTAGAACGCACCCTTGCCGTCGGCCGGCTCCCCGCCGGTCGTGACCTCCGCACCCTCCTCGCGGCCGAGCTCGACGAAGCCGTGCACCTTGTCGCGGTGCTCGTTCGAGATGAGCGAGCCCATCTGCGTCTCCGGGTCGAGCGGGTCGCCGACGCGGATGCTTCCGGCCAGCTCGGAGAACTTCGCCACGAAGTCGTCGTAGAGCGGGGCCTCAACGAGCACTCGCGACCTGGCCTCGCAGCTCTGGCCGGCCGAGTAGTAGATCGACCACACGGAGCTCGGAATCGCGTCGCCGAGCTTCGCGTCCGCGAAGACGAGGTTCGGGCTCTTGCCGCCGAGCTCCAGCGTGATCCGCTTGATCGGATCGGACGCGAGCCGCATGATCTCCGCCCCCGTCGCGGTCGAGCCGGTGAAGGCGATCTTGTCCACGCCCGGGTGGCGGACGAGGTGTGCGCCCACAGTCGGGCCGGGGCCGGGAACGACGTTGATCGTGCCCGGCGGGAAGCCCACCTCGCCGGCGAGCTCGGCCAATCGGAGTGCGGTCAGCGGCGTCGCAGAGTCCGGCTTCAGGACGATGGTGCAACCGGCCGCGAGGGCCGGCGCGAGCTTCCACGTCGTCATCATCAGCGGGTAGTTCCAGGGCACGATCTGGCCGGCCACGCCGACGGGCTCCTTCAGCGAGTAGAAGAGGAGCGAGCCGCCGACGGGATTCGACCGGCCGGCGATCGACGCGATCGCGGACGCGTAGAAGCGGAAATTCTCGACCGCCTGACTGAGCTCGGCCTTGACGGAGGAGATCGCCTTGCCGACGTTCCGCACCTCGAGCTCGGCGAGCTCCTTGCGGTTGGCGACGATCGCGTCGGCGAGGGCGTGGAGGAGGCGCGAGCGCTCGTTGGGAGGCGTCTTGCCCCAGGGCCCGTCGAGCGCGGCGCGCGCCGCCTCGACCGCGCGGTCGACGTCTGCCTCGCCGGCGACTGCGACGCGAGCAAGCGGTTCGCCGGTAGCGGGCTCGGTCAGCTCACGGGTCTCTCCCGAGGCCGGCTCTGCGCTCTCGCCGTTGACGAACAAGCCGTATTCGCGTGTCGCGACCGCCACGGGCGCGGAGCCTAGCGAGTTTCCGGTGACCGCCCGGCGGGCAGACGATCCTAATGACCGACATCGTCCAGGTCGAAGCCGCACGAATCCCCGACCGCGACCGGCTCCTGCAGGAGCTCCGCGAGGCGGGCCTCCAGGCGCGGCCCGTCGACGAGGTTGGGATCGACGTCCCCTACACCGAGGACGAGGCGAGCGCGAGCGACGAGGTGTTCGCGCACGTCGAGCGCCTGATCATGTCCATCGGCGCGCCGTTCGTGCCGATCAAGCACGAGGGCGTGATCTACATCCGGCCGCCGCTCAGCTGACCGAATCAGCGTCACGCGTCTGGTGACACCAGCGTGCAGCGGAGCGCCGAACGCGCGGAGTCTGCGCGGGTTAGGCCGTAGGCCGTCTTAAGTCTTCGGGTAAGAGCTGAGCGTACGTCACCGACGAGCTCCGGCTCGTGCTTCCCGAGCCGCAGCCCGAGCTCGAGGTAGCGCTCGGCGTGCGTCAACGCTCGAAGAGCGCGGCTTGCCCCTGACCCACGCCGACGCACAGAGTCGCCAGGCCGTAGCGGCCGCCGCGGCGGCGCAGCTCGTGCAGCAGCGTGACGACGAGGCGCGCGCCGCTCATCCCGAGCGGGTGGCCGAGCGCGATCGCGCCGCCGTTCACGTTCACCTTCTCCTCGTCGAGCCCGAGCTCGCGGATGACGACGAGGCTCTGCGACGCGAATGCCTCGTTGAGCTCGACGAGGTCTAGTCGGCCCGCCTCGATGCCGGCCTCGGAGGCGATCACGAGCGCGGCGGCGCCGTCGTTGATCCCGCTCGCGTTCCCGGCCGTCACCGTGCCGCCGTCCCGGAACGCGGGCTCGAGCGCGGCGAGCTTCTCCTCGTCGGTGTCGGCCCGGGGGTGCTCGTCGCGCTCGACGCCGTCGACGGCCACGAGCTCGTCGGCGAAGCGGCCGGCTTCCTGCGCCGCCGCCCACCGCCGCTGTGAGCGAAGCGCAAAGGCGTCTTGCTCCTCGCGCGTGACGCCGTAGCGCTCGGCGACGTTCTCGCCGGTCTCGCCCATCGACTCGAGGGGGAACTGCTCCTGCATGCGCGGGTTCGGGAAGCGCCAGCCCAGAGTCGTGTCGTACACGACGCGGTCGCCGCGCGGGAACGCCTTGTCCGGCTTGGCCATGACAAGTGGGGCACGGCTCATCGACTCGACGCCGCCCGCGACGAAGAGCTCGCCGTCGCCCGCCGCGATCGCGTGGCAGGCCGAGACGACGGCCGACAAGCCGGAGGCGCAGAGCCGGTTCACCGTCACGCCGGCCACGGACTCCGGAAGCCCAGCCAGGAGCGCCGCCATCCGCGCGACGTTGCGGTTGTCCTCGCCGGCCTGGTTCGCGCAGCCGAAGTAGACGTCCTCGAGCTGGTCCGGCGGAATCCCGGCGCGCTCGACGGCGGCGCGGATCGCGAGCGCCGCCAGGTCGTCCGGGCGGACGCCGGCGAGCGCACCCCCGTAGCGCCCGACGGGCGTTCTGACCCCCGCAAGGACGACGGCTCGAGCCACGGAAGGAGCCTAACTACGCCACGAAGTCGAGCCGCACGGGCTGCTCGTACGCGCCGATCGCCTCCGCGCGGCGGAGGAGCTCGCCCACCGCCTGCCGTCCCTCGTCGCCGTAGTCGCACGTGAAGTCGTTCACGTACATGCCGACGAAGCGGTCGGCCAGATCGTCGTCGAGGCCGCGCCCGAACTGCATCGCGTACGACAACGCGCGGCGCCGGTTCGCGAGGCCGACCTCGATCGACTCGCGGAGCACCTCGGAGAGCTCGTGCAGCGTCTCCTCGCCGAGGTCCCGCTTGGCGACGTTCACCCCGAGCGGCAACGGCAGGCCGGTCTCGAGCAGCCACCACTCGCCGAGATCGACGCTCTTCGCGAGTCCGGCGTCGCCGTAGGTGAGCTGTCCCTCGTGGATGAGGAGCCCCGCCGGTGCCGCGCCCGAGGAGACCTCGTCGAGAATCTCGTCGAACGGAACCTCGCGGTAGCGAAAGTCACCCAGGTACATGCGGAGCACTAGGAACGCCGTCGTCATCCGGCCCGGGATCGCGATCTCGACGTCGCGGAGCTCCTCGCGTGAGAGCGCTTCGCGCGACACGACGACCGGCCCGTAGCCGGAGCCCATGCTCGCCCCGTGCGGCAGCAAGACGTACTGGTCCTGGACGAATGGGTACGCGTGGAGCGACAGCGCGGTCACCTCGAGCCGTCCGGCGAGCGCCCATAGATTGAGCGTCTGGATGTCCTTCAGGATGTGCTCGAACTCGAAATCGCCGGTGTCGATCTCGCCCGAGGCCAGCGCCCAGAACATGAACGCGTCGTCGGGATCCGGGCTGTGGCCGAGTCTGATCTGCACGAGCGCGGGAGGGTACCAGGCCTAAGACGTGGCTTCGGATGACTGGCATTCAATCGACCGGTCGTTTCAGACGGACGCGCGGGCGAGGCCCGCGCGTCCTGAGGGTCGGTGCCGCCGAGTCGGCGCCTTACACTGGAGTACGTGTCGAAGGTTGCCCTCACCGATGCGATCCAGGACTACCTGAAGGAGATCTACAAGCTCCAGTCCGAGAGCGGGCCCACATCGGTGTCCGCGCTGGCCCGCCGCCAGAGTGTCTCGCCGGCCTCCGCGAGCGCGATGGTGAAGAAGCTCGCGGCGCTCGAGCTCGCCGACCACCAGCCCTACGGCGGGGTCGTCCTCACCGCCTCCGGGGAGCGGGTCGCGATCGAGATCATCCGGCACCACCGCCTGCTCGAGCTCTACCTGGCCGAGACGCTCGGCGTGCACGTGAACGACGTCCACGACGAGGCCGATCGGCTCGAGCACGTCATCTCCGAGGAGCTCGAGGCGAGGATCGACCGCGCGCTCGGCTTCCCGACGCACGACCCGCACGGCGACCCGATCCCGGACGCGCAGCTCAAGTGGCCGCGCAGCTCCGCGCTCGGCTGAGCCGACCCGCGGCCGGAGCGCCCTTCCGTCACACCGCCGTGACGATTCCGCGCCGGTGTCTGACACCGGCGACGCGGCACAGCGAGCGGGCCGGTGCGTCTTTCGCGACGGTGTCTGACACCGGGACACGGCCGGCGGGGCCAGGTGCGCGGACGTGTCCGGCAGAGCCGGCTAGCGGCGGCCGAAGAACCAGCGTTCGAGCGGCCCGATGATCTCGCTGCGCACGAACGGCTTCACGTCCGCCGGGCGGCCGTCGTCGCTCGAGACGCGAGCGTCGTCCTCGAGGGCCTCGTTCGCACGGCCGAGCGCGTCCTCGAGCTCGAAGCTCTCGAAGATGTAGTCGTCGGGCCGAGGCGCGTCGCTCGAGCGGTGCTGCGGATTGACCGCACGCCCGACCGCCCACAGCGTGCCGGGCGTCCGCTCGATCCAGATGACGATGCGCTCCTCGACGCCGACGTCGTCGACCCCCGAGACGACCCGCTCCGCAAACCGGCCCTCCCTCGAGGTCCGTCTCATCCTGCGGAGGATACAATCGCCCCGATGGCAAGCGGGGTCTCCGGCTTCCTCCGCGGCATCTTCTCCTTTCTGTCCGCGCGGAGCGCCGTCGAGGACCGGGTGGCGACCTACGTGATCCGCGAGCACAAGCGCGGACGCCGGCTGGCGGAGATCCTGGACGACGCCTACGTGAAGAACCGCCTGACCCCCCAGC
>VAYE01000183.1 GCA_005883235.1 Actinomycetota bacterium | reverse complement strand
CTCGGCCTCTACCGCCGCTAGACTGGCGGCGAAGAAAGGACCTGATCCGGCTCTGACCCCCCTCGAACAAGCCCGCCGCATCGCCGGCCTCGCCCAGAGCAAGCTGGCGCAGGACGTCCTCATCCTCGACATGCGACCCGTGTGCATCTACACGGACTTCTTCGTCGTGTGCAGCGGGCAGAACCCACGTCAGACGAAGGCGATCCAGGACGAGGTGTATGCGCGCCTGAAGCGCGACCACCGGATCCTGCCGCACTCGGTCGAAGGCGCCGCGGAGGGCACCTGGATCGTGGTCGACTACCTCGACGTGGTCCTGCACGTCTTCACGCCCGACGCCCGCGGCTACTACCGGCTCGAGGACCTGTGGGGTGACGTCCCCTCGGTCGAGGTCGCGACCGCAACCGCCTGACCGCGTTGTCTATTTAGGAGACGGCCCAGCCGAACCGGGGGCTACGGTCGAGACATGCTCTCGACCGATCAGAAAGGAGCCGTGGCCGAGCTCGCGATCGCGCACCGTGCCGCCGAGCTCGGGGTTGGCGTATGGCACTCGTTCACCGTCGAACGCTACGACTTGATCTTCGATCTGCGAGACGAGCTGGTCCGAGTCCAGTGCAAGTGGGCGGCTCGGCACGGCGACGTCCTGATCGTTCGATGTTGCTCGCACCGTCGCAACTGCGACGGGCTGGTGCGGCGGCGCTATCTCCCCGGAGAGATCGACGCTTTCGCCGCCTATTGCCCGGAACTCGATCGCTGCTACTTCCTCCCCTACGAGCGCTTCGCGGGGCGAAGTGCAATTCAGCTGCGACTCTCGCCGACGAAAAACAACCAAATGCTCGGAATCAACTGGGCCGAGGATTTCGAGTTCGCGGCTAGACTTCGCCGCCACGGGGCCATAGCTCAGTTGGGAGAGCGTCGGCGTGGCACGCCGAAGGTCGCCGGTTCGAGCCCGGCTGGCTCCACTCTGCGAGTTCCACGTTCAGGCCCACAAAGGACGTCTGGCCGGCGGTAGCAGGCGAGCATGGTCGCCTGAAGCGGTGACCGCGCGCTTGCAAGCGACCTCGAGCTCGTGCGAGGCTTGTCGCCGTCTTCCGAATGCGAGGGTGGCCAGTTGAACGAGTGGCGTGGCGGGCTCGTCGCGGCCCTGGTGGGCGCCGGGCTTGCGCTCATGATCGCCGTCGGCGTTGCTGCCTGGGCTGCCGGCCACTACACGAACCGGACGCCGACTGTCGGCGGCTCGGCGGCGGGGCCGGCCGGCTCGGCTTCGGTGTCACCCGAGGTCGCCGCCGGCGCTCATGTCTTCGTCCAGTTCGCCTGCGTCCAATGCCACGGCGACCGGGGAATGGGAGGCGTCTCGCGCGACGTCCCCGCGCTCACGGCCGTCGGCAAGACACTAACGTCGGCCCAGCTCCGCAAGATCATCGACCACGGGCTCGGCGAGTCGGCGAACCCGACCAAGCCGTACATGCCGGTCTGGGGTGCCGTGATCTCGACGCGGCAGGTGAACGAGCTCGTCGCCTACCTCCACGCGGGGCTGCCAGCGGTGTCGGACGCGACTCCGGTGCCCGTGCCCCAGGGCCAGGGACTCGCCGTCGCCGGCGCTGCGCTCTACGTGCGGGACGGTTGCATCAACTGCCACGGCCCGAACGGCCTCGGCGGCGTTCCGAACCCGCAGGCGCCGGACAAGGCCATCCCGCCCCTCTCGGGCGCCGGTTTCCGCCGCGACTTCGGCACCGACAAGAAGATCACGCAAATGATCCGGACCGGGAGTGTGCTCGGCCGCGCCCCGATCGTGAGCATGCCCCACTGGGGCGGGATCATCGCGGCCGCAGACCTCAAGGCTCTCGTCGCCTACCTGAAGACACTGAAATAACGAGCCCCTCGGGTCGGTCGCCTCCGAGGGAGTAGACTGAGGGGGACACAGGGACGAATACCGATCGCGCTGCGGGCGCCTTCCTTATCCGTTCGAGGGGTGAGGGAGGTGCTTTCTTGTCGGCAAGCGGAACCGTCTTGTGGCCAGCCCCGCCTCGCCGTTACTGCTCCGGCTGTTCCCGCGACACCGACCAGGGCCCTTCGGCGAGCGGTGCCACGATCTGCGAGAGCTGCGGCCAGTTGCGCGCTGCCGCCGCCGAGCCTAGCTCCCCGGCCTGGTCGAGCTGGCCCCGGTGATCGCCGCTACCGCCGCGCCGATCGTTCTCGAAGGCAGATACCGCTTGCTGGTCGCGGCGCTGATCCGGATGCGGCGCTCACGTCGGGGCAGGTGGGCGATCGGTGTGGGTTCGGGTGGTGTCGTGACTGTCTTGGCGTTGCTGGTCGCTCGCCATTTCGCGACGACGTCCTGGCCGCTCTCGAGCGGACACCCGGGCTTGCTCGTGGCTGTGGGGGTGCTCCTGCTCTTCGCTCACATGCTCAAGGCGTACGGGTGGGGACGGCTGTTCACAGCGGATGAGCGGCCGAGACCGCTCGCGCTCGCGGCCGGCAACGGCGGCGCCGCGCTGATCGGCCTGGTGCTTCCTGGCCGCTTCGACGACGCGATGCGGGTCGCCGTCGTACGCCGCTACCGACCCTGTCCCGCCGGCGTGCGTGCGCTCTGTCTCTCGCTCGTCATGCTCGGCCTGATCGACAGCGCGGCCTTGGCGCCGCTTGCTCTTGCCGCCGCAGTGTTTGCCGGCACCGGGACCGGCGTGCGCGCCGCCCTCGCAGTCGTCGTCGGCGCCGGAATCGCGGCCGGCGCGTTGATCGTCTCCCTGCCATGCCTGGCCGCAAATAGACGCAGTTTGCGCTTCCGACTCGGCCGCTGGCTGAGTCCGCGCACGACCTCGCTCCGAAGAGCGTCGCAGGCGTGGGCGCTCGTCTCCACCTGCTGGCTCGTCCGGGCAGTTGCGCTCTTCTTGCTCCTCGGTGCGCTCGGGATCGGCTATTCGTTCCCACTCGCGCTCCTCTTCCTGTGCGCCGGCGCGGCGGCGGCCGCCCTGCCGATCGGCCCGGCCGGCGCCGCGACCCAAGTCGGCGCCGGGGCCGCGGCCCTCCTTGCTTCCGGAGTCGGTGCGTCCCAGGCGCTCGGCGTCGCCGTCTCGCTCGGGGCCCTTGGGATCCTTTCGGGAACCGCGATCCTTCTCGTTGCAATTGCCTGCCGGACCGCCTTGTCCCTCGCGCCGGCGCCGCTGCCTTAGAACCAGCCGCGCCGCTTGAAGAGGGCGAGCAGGATCGCGAGCGCGACGAGCTCGGTCCCGACGCCCACGCCGACGAACGCCTCCCAGTGTCCGATGTGACCGGTGAGCCAGCCGAAGTTCTGGCCGAAGAAGCCCGTCAGCCAGCTGAGCGGCAGGAAGATGGTGGCGATCACGGCGAGCTGCTTCATTACCGCGTTGAGCCGGTTCAAGACCGTCGAGAGGTAGACGTCCATCGCGCTCGTCCAGAGGTCGCGATAGCTGTCGATCATGTCGCTGATCAGGATCAGGTGGTCGTAGATGTCGCGGAAGTAGCGCTCGTCCTCCTCGGCGAGGCCGGGAAGCTCGCCGATCCGGCCCATCAGGCTCGCGAAGGTGTCCCGCTGCGGGCTGACGGCCTTGCGCATCCCACGGGCGCAAGCTCGTCGACGTCGCGGAGGCGATCGTCGAAAGCCACCTTCTGCTCCTCCCGCCGCTCCCACAGCCGGCGGGGCAGGCCGCGAGCGAGTAACCGGGCCGGCGTCCTCCCGCGCTTTCGGATCGCGGCTACACTGGCTGGGCGCGTAGGCCTAGCGCGGAAGCCGCCGAGGCGCTGAAGGCTCCTCTCCGACTGTCACATCTGGCCTGAGTGCACGAGGAGCGCTCGTCCGAGGCTCCGACTCTCGATCTAGACAGTTAGGAGCAGCACATGCATGCAACCATGAGACGCTACGAGGGCGTGGACCAGAACCGCACTGACGAGCTGAAGCGCAAGGTGGGGGAGACGCTGGTGCCCCGGCTCAGCGAGCTGCCGGGCTTTGGCGGCTACTACCTCGTCGACGGCGGCAACGGCGTCATGAGCTCCATCGGCATCTTCGACACGCCCGAGCAGGGCGAGGAGTCGACCCGCCTCGTAGCGACCTGGGTGCGCGACGAGAAGCTGGACACGGCGCTTCCGAATCCGCCGAAGATCACGAGCGGAGAGGTCATCGCGCACAAGACGAACAAGAACGGCTTCGTCCGAGCGTAAGGCTCGCGAGTTTCCGTCTGATCGGAGAAGGCCCGCGCTCGTCGGGCCTTCTCGCTTTCAGTGCCCCTTGACCTTGCCGATGCGAAGGTCGAACGCCCGCCCGGCCG
>VAYE01000182.1 GCA_005883235.1 Actinomycetota bacterium | reverse complement strand
AGACGCCGACGGTTTCGAGACACCTCCACGTACCGCTGCAATCCGGCGACGACGGCGTGCTACGGGACATGGCTCGCCGCTACACACTGTCGACGTACCTCCGCCGGATCGCGCCGCTTGGCGACGACTTCCACCTCACAACCGACGTGATCGTCGGATTTCCGACCGAGGACGAGCGCGCATTCGAGCGTACCCTTGCCGCCGTCGAGGCGGCCGGCATCACCAAGGTGCACGTCTTTCCGTACTCGCCGCGACCGGGAACCGCGACCGCCGCCGCAGACGCAGTGCCGCCGCAGGTGAAGAAGGAGCGGAGCGCGCAACTGCGTACGTACTCGGACGCCGCGTGCCTGGCTCGGTGGCGAACGAAGATCGGCCGTGAGGACACCGTCCTCGTCGACCGGCCCGGACGCGGATACGGCGACGACTACTGCCCGTGGCGCGTCGAGGGCCGGATTGGCTCCTTCGTCCGCGTGCGCGGGGCCGCGGTGACGGAGGAGGGGATCCTCGCTGCCTGACGAGTGCCTCTTCTGCAAGCTCGTGCGCGAGGGAGAGCACGTCGGGAAGACGGACGGTTTCGTTGCAATCCGAGATGCCAACCCGAAGGCCGAGACGCACCTGCTCGTCCTCCCCGAGCGACACGTCGACACCTTCCGGGACGTCGCCGCCTTTCCACCTCACGAAGCGAAACGAATGCTGGACTTCGTCGCGGAAACGGCGCGGGACGCCGGCCTCTCCGACTACCGCGTCGTGGTGAACGTGGGCGAGCGCGCGGGCCAGACGATCTTCCATCTCCACTGGCACGTCCTCGGCGGACGTGTCTCGGGAATGCCGGTATGAGCCTGATCGACCGGCTGGAGGGTGAGCTGCGGGACGCGATGCGTGCGCGTGACGAGGAGCGGCGCGATGCGTTGCGGCTCCTGCTGTCGAGTCTCCGCGGAGCCGAGAAGGAGCTCCAGCGGCCGCTTCACGACGACGAGGAGCTGCAGGTCTTGCAGCGCGAGCGGAAGCGGCGAATCGAAGCTGCGGAGGCCTTTCGCGCCGGCGACCGGCCTGAGCAGGCCGAGGCCGAGGAGGCGGAGCTTCGCGTGCTCGCGGAGTTCATGCCCGAGCAGCTCGACGAGGACGAGCTCGAGGAGATCGTGGACAGTGCGATCGCCGAGGTCGGTGCGACCAGCATGCGCGATTTCGGCCGTGTGATGGCGGACGTGATGCCGCAGGTTTCCGGCCGCGCGGACGGCTCCGTGGTGAGCCAGCTCGTCCGCGAGAAGCTTGCCTGAAGGAGCTCCACGCGGCATGTGGCCGGAACCGCCTAGTCCCCGTCAGCCGAGGCTGCCCGCCGAGCCGGCTTCCCCCCCAATGGGGGAGCGAGCGCCCCAAGAAAACGCTAGCCGGGATCGGCGCACGTGTCTGTGCCGATCGTGTGCCGGAAGCCGCGCGACGCGCTAGATGCGGCGCGCGCCGACGTAGGTCTGCGCGTACCAGCCCGTGATCGACGAGACCTTGACCACGTCCCCGGTGTGCGGCGCGTGGATGAACTGGTCGTTCCCGATGTAGATCCCCACGTGGCCGAGCCCGTCGAAGAAGACGAGGTCGCCGGGCTGGAGGCTGCCCCGCGAGACGGCGACGCCCATTCCATACTGCGCCACGGTGTAGTGCGGGAGCGAGATCCCGAGCTGCGCGTACACGTACATCACGAGCCCTGAGCAGTCGAAGCCGCTCGGCGAGGCTCCGCCCCAGCGATAGGGAACGCCGAGATACCTCGCCGCGATCGCCGCCGCCGCGGGATGCCCTCCGCCGATCGGGCCGGACGACGTCGGCGGCGGCGCGGGCGCAGCGGGAGCCGGCGCCGAAGACGCCTCGGGGGCCGTCGTCGTCCCGGGCGGAGCCGGGGGCGCAGCGGCAGCCGCGCGCGCCGCCGCCCGAGCTTGCTGCGCCGCCAAGGCGGCCAGCCGCTCGCGCTTCAGCCTTGCGCGCGCCTCGGCGGCGAGCCTGCGTTCGCGGGCGCGCTCGCGCGCCCGGATCTGGACGATCTCGGTGTGGATCGACGAGAGCAGTTGCCGGCGCCGAGCGAGCGAGCTCTCGATGCGGGCTTTCGTCACGGCGAGCCGGGCAACGGTCTGCTGCTGGGTCCGCCGCGCCCGCTCGAGCTCCGCCCGGCGCCGCTCGAGGTTGGCCTTCGCCGCCGCCGACTCGCGCGCGATCTCGTTGTCCTGGGCTCCGACCTCCTTCGCCGCTCCGAGCCGGTCGACGAGATCGCTCAGGCTCGACGCGCCGAGCAGGATGTCGAGCGTCGTCGGCTGGTCGGAGGTGTAGAGGACGACGAGCCTGCGCTCGAGCCGCACCTGCGCCCGCCGTAGCATCCGCCGGGCCCGAGCGAGTTCGACGCGGTTTTGCCGCAGCTCACCCCTGAGCGCCGCCAGCTGCGCCCGCGCGCCGTCGTACGCGTCGACGGTGTGGCTGAGCTCGCGGTCGATCCGGGCGATCTCCGCCAGCACGCGTGTCGCCTCGCTCCGCTTCTGCGCGACTGTCGGCGGCGACGCCGATCCTGCCGCCGCCGCGGCGAGCGGAACGACGAGGGCGATGGCTGCGAGGAGGTGTCGCGCGCGCACGAGAAGGGCGGTGCCGAGTCGCGCCGGGCGGGGCGCAAAGGGGGGCGGTCCGCGGAGAGCGTACTCCGCGCTGCCTGGAAGGGCCAGTCTGAGGCGGCGCCTACACTGAGCCCGTGCAGGAAGTGCTGTCGGTTTCGAACGACGTCGCAGCCGAGCTCGCCGGAATCTCCGACGGGGTGCTCGACGCGCTCCGCGACCGCCTCGGCTGCACGATCCTGCTGCGCGGGAACCGGCTGACGATCGAGGGCGACGACGAAAGCGTCGCGGGCGCGCGGGCGGTGATCGACGAGCTCGTCGAGCTCGTGCAGGGGGGCCATGAGATCGGTCCGGGCACCGTCGACGCGGTCGTGGGGGCGCTGGACGAGGCCGAGGACGTCCGCGACATCTTCGAGGACGTCGTCTGGCGGCACCGGGGCAAGAACATCGCGCCGAAGACGGTGACCCAGAAGCGCTACGTCGACGCGATCCGCCGTTGCACGGTCACCTTCGGAATCGGCCCCGCCGGCACCGGCAAGACGTACCTCGCCATGGCGCTCGCCGTCGCGGCGCTCTCGGAGAAGCAGGTCGGCCGCATCATCCTCACCCGGCCCGCGGTCGAGGCCGGCGAGCGGCTCGGCTTCCTGCCCGGCGACATGCTCGCCAAGGTCGACCCCTACCTCCGGCCGCTGTTCGACGCGCTCTACGACATGCTCGACGCCGACCGCCTCGCGGCCTACATGGACCGTGGAACGATCGAGGTCGCGCCGCTCGCGTTCATGCGCGGCCGCACCCTGAACGACTCGTTCATCATCCTCGACGAGGCCCAGAACACGAGCCCGGAGCAGATGCAGATGTTCCTGACTCGGCTCGGTTTCGGCTCGAAGGTCGTCGTGACGGGCGACGTGACGCAGATCGACCTGCCGCGCGAGCAGGCCTCGGGGCTGATCCAGGTGCAGGACATTCTCGCGTCGATCGACGGCATCGCCTTCATCCGCTTCGGGCACCAGGACGTGGTGCGGCACAAGCTCGTCCAGCGGATCGTGGAGGCGTACAAGCTGCACACCGAGGAGACCGGGACGCAGCGGCGTCGCTGAGAGTGGTCGACGTCGAGGTCTCGAACCAGGCAGGGGCACAGGTCGACGAGGAGGGCGCGGTCGACCTTGTCCGGCGCGTGGTGGCCGCCGAGGGGCTCGAGGACGCCGAGGTCGGGCTCGTGTTCGTGTCGGCGGCGCGGATCGCGGAGCTCAAGGGCGAGCACCTCGGCCTGAACGAGCCCACCGACGTGCTCGCGTTCCCGATCGACGGCCGGGACGAGCTGCCCGACGGCGTGCCCCGCCAGCTCGGGGACGTCGTCCTCTGCCCGGAGGTCGTGCGCGAGGAGTGGCAAGAGCCGCTCGTCCACGGGCTTCTCCACCTGCTCGGCTACGACCACGGCGCGGACATGCAGGCACGCGAGCGACTGCACGCCGGATGAACAGGCCTCGCCCTGTTCCGTCGCTCCTCGAGAGCTTCAACAACGCGCTCGAGGGCGTCATCCACGTCCTGCGCACGCAGCGGAACATGCGCATCCACTTCCTCGTGGCCGCCGTCGTCCTGGTGGTCGCCTTCGCGGCAGGGGTGACGAACTACGAGCTGATCGCGCTCCTGCTCTCGATCGCGTGCGTGCTGATCGCC
>VAYE01000181.1 GCA_005883235.1 Actinomycetota bacterium | reverse complement strand
CGATCGACCGCGGCCCTTGCACGGCCAGGAGCGCATACTCGTCCGACACGTCGCGCACGTCGGATCCCCGCACTTCGCGCTCCTTCAACCACTCGTAGTCCGTCCGGGCGTTCGAGGCGTTGACGACGAGCAGGTACCGGAACGGCTCGAGCTTGTACACGATCAGGTCGTCGACGATTCCGCCGCGCTCGTTCGTAAGCAGCGTGTACTGCGCCTCGCCCATGCCGATCCGATCGAGGTCGTTGGAGAGAAGCCCTTGGAGCAGCTCGCCTGCGCGCGGCCCTTCGACCTCGAGCTCGCCCATGTGGGACACGTCGAAGACGCCACAGTCCGTGCGGACGGCGCGGTGCTCGGCGATGACCCCGTCGTACTGCACCGGCATCTCCCAGCCTGCGAACGGGACGAGGCGCGCGCCGAGCTCGACATGCCGTCCGTGGAGCGGCGTGCGCTGAAGGGTCTGCATCGCCGGGATGCTACTCGCCGCGAAAACGGCGCCGCTCCGGCGCTTTCGCCGGAGCGGCTGACCGGGTCATCAGCGGGTCGACTCGAAGAGCCAACCCTGAGGGCACGGCGACGCTCTTACCTCGGGCGGCGGCAAGAAACATCGTCTTGCGAGGAACTCGGCCCTGCACCCCTTGACGCGAACGGCGCAGAGTGCGACGCTGCTCAAAGGCAATCGTCGGAGAGTGTGCGTGGATCTCGAGTCAGCACACTGCGGCCCGCGAGACGCCCGCATCGGGCTTTCGCTCCTCTTCGGGGTCGCGCTCGCCGTCGCCCTCGCCGGCACCGCAGGAGGCGCGAGATCGACGCCGCGCGGGTCGGCGCTCAGCTTCAAGCTCGAGCACTTCCTGTGCTACTCGATCAAGCCGAGCGGCCACTTCCAGCCGCGTGTGGTCAAGGTGGTCGACCAATTCAAGCCCGCGCGGAAGCCCGTGGTCGTCGCCCCCGAGCTTCTCTGCAACTGGGCAAGCAAGAACGGCAGTCCCGTCTTCGACCGGCGCCGTCACCTCCTCTGCTACACGACGCGGTCGGACCAGCGATTTGCGACCCGTCAGGTCATCGTCGTGAACCAGTTCGGCAAGGTGAAGCTCGCCGTCGTCAAGCCGAACGCGCTCTGCCTCCCCTCCGGGAAGAGCCTCAAGCCCGGCGTGCGCCCCGCCCTACCGACGACGCTCGACCATTTCCAGTGCTATCCGGTCAAGCCGCTCTCGGCCACGAAGCTGCGGCGCGTCGGAGTCCGAGACGAGTTCGGAAGCGGAAAGTATGCAGTGGGGCGACCGGTCCGGCTCTGCAATCCGGCCAGCAAGAACGGCTCACGGATCCGTGACCCGCGGGACCACCTGCTCTGCTATCCGGTCGATCCGTTGCAGGCGTCCACGCCCCACGACGTCGTCGTAGCGAATCAGTTCGAGCGCTCGTCTCTCGCCGCGATCACGGCCAAGCTGCTCTGCCTACCGTCGCTGAAGCGCCTTGTGCCGCCGACTCGCCCGGATCTGACGCCGAAGATCGACCAGTCGTCGTTGGCGGTCAACTGCACGGCTGGGGCGGGCACGTGCGTGACGAAGTTCTCGTTCACGGTCACGAATGCGGGCGGCTCGGCGAGCGGCCCCTTCGACGTGCTCGCGAAGGCCGATCCCGGTCAGTCGAAGACGCTCAGCGTCGCGGGCGGCCTCGCCGCCGGCGCCTCGACGACGCTCACGGCGAGCTTCGGCCCGGCCGGGAACTGCTTCGATCCGGACTGCACCGTCTCCGTGACGGCCGACTCCGGCAACGTCGTGACGGAGTCCAACGAAGCCAACAACATGGACTCGTTCACGAAGCTCGGCTAAGCGGGGCTAGCTGTCGCGCAGGAAGGACGGCACCTCGAGGACGTCCTCCGAGACCTCGAAGCCCTCTCCCGCCTGCACCCGCTCGGCCGGCTCCTCTGCGAACGCCGGCACCTCGGCGGCAGACTCGCGACGGCGTCGGCGGCGCTGAGCCCCGAAGCCGGTCGCGATCACCGTGACGCGCACCTCGTCCTTCAACGACTCGTCGATGACGGCGCCGAAGATGACGTTCGCGTTCTGGTCGGCCGCCCCGGTGACGACCTCGGCCGCCTCGTTCACCTCGAAGAGCCCGATGTCCTTCGGGCCGGTGATGTTGAGCAGGATCCCGGTCGCGCCTTCGATCGAAGCCTCCAGGAGCGGCGAGGAGACGGCGGTTCGCGCCGCTTCGGCGGCCCGGCTCTCGCCGGAGGCCACGCCGATGCCCATCAGCGCCGAGCCGGCGTCGCGCATGATCGTCCGCACGTCGGCGAAGTCGAGGTTGACGAGCCCCGGAACCGTGATCAGGTCGGTGATTCCCTGCACGCCCTGGCGGAGGATGTCGTCGGCCATCCTGAACGCCTCGACGATCGACGTCTTCTTCTCGACCACCTGCAGCAGGCGATCGTTCTCGATCACGATCACGGTGTCGAGGCGGTCGCGGAGGTTCTCGATTCCGCGCTCGGCCTGCTCCGCCCGCCGCCGGCCCTCGAAGGCGAACGGCCGCGTGACGACGGCGACTGCGAGCGTGTCGAGCTCGCGAGCGAGCTCGGCGAGGATCGGAGCGCCGCCCGTTCCGGTGCCGCCGCCCTCTCCGGCCGTGACGAAAACCATGTCGGCGCCCTTCAGCGCCTCCTTCAGCTCGTCACGGCTCTCCTGCGCGGCCGCGTGGCCGACGGCCGGGTCCGCCCCGGCTCCGAGCCCTCGCGTGACCTTCGCGCCGATGTGGATCTTCACGTCGGCGTCGCACATCAGCAGCGCCTGCGCGTCGGTGTTCACCGCGATGAACTCGACGCCGGACAGGCCGGCGTCGACCATGCGGTTGACGGCGTTCGTGCCGCCGCCGCCGATCCCGACGACCTTGATGACGGCGAGGTAGTTACCGGTTTGATCTCTCACTCTCGACCTGCCTCAGCGTAAACCTTCGGTGGAGCGTCCGACGCACGGTACGCCGGAGCGACCCTGAGGGTACGTCTCTCCGACCGGCCTGTCAACGCGGATCGGCGCCGCACGACGTCCATAACACTCAACCTCAACCTGCGGGTTGAGTGTTTGCCGCGGTGCTCGTCGAGGATGCCGAGCCGGCGACCGGCCGCGCGGGGAGGCTCACGTCGAGGTACGTCGCGCCGGCGACGAGGGGCAGGATCCGAGCCGCGACTGCGAGCTTGAGCGCGAGATCCTGCTGGTCGCCGAGCCGGAGATCGAGACCCGAGCGCAACGTGAAGACGAGGCTGCCGCCGACGAAGGACACGTCGCGAACGCGGCCGCGAAAACCGACGCGGCGGGCGACCGCGAGCGCTGCCGCGGCACGACCGCCCTCGTCCGGGGCGACGGTGATTCCCACGGCGACGTCGACGTTCCTCGGGAGCCAGATCCTCGGCAGGCCTCGCTGTGCTCCGTGCGGCAGCGTGCTGAGCACACGACCGCGGGCCGAGACCAGCCACGCCGCGGCGCCCTGCCGAAGCACGGCGACGGGCCGCTCCGGCACCACCATCACCCGCAGCGTGTTCGGAAAGGCGCGATCGTAGGTCGCACTCCGAACCTCGGGCACGGCCGCGAGACGGTCCTGCACGTCCGATCCGTGCAGCGCGAGGAGGCTCTTCCCCTCGAGTGGTCGAAGCGCCGCCCGCACGTGCGCCGCCGCCGCGCCGCGAACTCCGGTGACCTCGATCGAGCGGACGGCGAAGATGGAGGTCTGCCGGGCGAGCAGATAGAGAAGCCCGGCCGCGCCGATTGCCGCTCCGGCGATGAGAAAGGCCCGGCCCGTCGGCACGAGACGGGCGACCCGCGCGAGGTCAGGCGCGCCCAGCCGCCGACGCTGCGGAAACGGGACGACCGCCACGCCGCCCTCTTCGCCGCGCCGGTGCGCGCTCCTACGAGCGACTTCGCAACAGACTGTTGCTAGGTGCGGGCGGCCGCCAATTCGCCTCGCAAGGTTAGATCCGTGCGCCTCCTACGACTTTGCAACAGTCTGTTGCAAGGTCAGAACGGCGGCAGCTCGTTCAGGCCGAGGAGCTCGACCTCGTGCTGGAGCTCGACGCCGAACTGCTCGAGGGCGCGCCTCAGCGCCTCCTGCATGAGCGCGAGCGCGTCGGCCGAGCGCGCGCCGCCCGCGTTCTCGACGAAGTTCGCATGCCGCGGCGAGATCTGCGCGCCGCCGATCCGGTGCCCCTTCAGGCCGCAGGCCTCGAGCATGCGGCCGGCGGAGAGCTCGTGGTCGGGGTTCTTGAAGACGCTGCCGAACGTGCGCTTGTTCGTCGGCTGAGCCGCCTTGCGACGCGCCTGGAGGTCGGCGATCGTCGCCTTGATCTCCTCCGGCGGCCGGGGGGTGAGCCGGAACTCGGCTCGAGCGACGACCTGGCCGTGGCGGAGCTCCGAGTGCCGGTAGCGCAAGCCGAGCTCGGCCGGTGTCCGCCATGCTGCGCCGTCTCCGTCCACGACGAGGGCGCGGACGAGGATCTGTGCCCAGTCGCCGC
>VAYE01000180.1 GCA_005883235.1 Actinomycetota bacterium | reverse complement strand
GAGCGCGGTCAGCTCCTCGTGGACGATCTTCACGACCTGCTGGCCGGGCGTGAGGCTCTTGGCCACGTCCGCGCCCAGCGCGCGCTCGCGCACGGTGGCGACGAAGTCCTTGACGACCTTGAAGTTGACGTCCGCCTCGAGCAGCGCGAGCCGGATCTCCCGCATCGCGCGCGAGATCGCTTCCTCGTCGAGCCGCCCGCGGCCGCGGAGGTCGCCGAGCGCGGCCTGGAGCTTGTCTGAAAGTGTGTCGAACACCGGCCCGCAAGTGTACTGGCGGCCCTTTCGGGGGTATCTCCGTTCGGGTCCCCGAGGAAAGGAGCGGACATGGCAGACGTCGCGAAGGTCGTGACGATCATCGGCTCGTCGAGCGAGGGCTTCGCCGAGGCGGCCTCCACGGCCGTGCAGGAGGCGGCGAAGACGCTGCGCGGGATCACCGGCGCGGACGTCTTGTCGATGAGCGCCGTCGTCGAGAACGATCGAATCACCCAGTTCAGGACGACCGTGAACATCGCATTCGGCATCGAACGCTGACTTAAGGACTCAGCGCCGGGCTCGCCTTTTCTTCCACAACGGACGCGGCCGTCCTAGACTCGGCCCATGGTCGCTTGCCCAAGCTGCGGGCGGCAGAACCCCGACGACGCCCGTTTCTGCCACGCCTGCGCGGCGCCGCTCGGCGATCGCCCTGCGGCGGCGCACGAGGTGCGGAAGACCGTCACGGTCCTCTTCTCCGACGTGGTCGGATCGACGCCGCTCGGCGAGCGGCTCGACCCGGAGTCGCTCCGGCGGCTGATGGCCCGCTACTTCGACGAGATGCGCGCCCCTCTCGAGGGCCACGGCGGCACCGTCGAGAAGTTCATCGGCGACGCCGTCATGGCCGTGTTCGGCGTGCCCCAGCTCCACGAGGACGACGCGCTTCGCGCGGTGCGCGCCGCGTTCGAGATGCGCCAGCGCCTCACCGTCCTGAACCAGGAGCTCGCCGAGTCCTACGGCGTCGACCTGGAGATGCGGATCGGGATCAACACCGGCGAAGTGGTGGCCGGCGCCGGAGCGGCCACGCTCGTCACCGGCGACGCCGTCAACCTCGCGAAGCGCCTCGAGCAGGCGGCGGGACCGGGCGAGATCCTGATCGGCAAGGAGACCTACCGGCTCGTGCGCGACGAGGTCGAGGCCGGGCCGCTCGAGTCGTTCGCCGTCAAGGGGAAGCGCGACGAGATCGCGCCGTGGCGCCTCGACGAGCTCGGCCGCACCGGAGTGACGAGGCGACAGCGGACGACGCCGCTCGTCGGGCGCGAAGCTGAGCTCGCCGCCCTCGCCCAGGACTTCGAGGAGGTCGTGGCGGCGCGCTCCTGCCGGCTCGTCACCGTCCTCGCGGCCGCCGGAATCGGGAAGTCGCGGCTGGCGACCGAGGTGCTGGCACAGCTGGGGGACCGCGCCACC
The DNA here is from genome assembly GCA_005883235.1 of Actinomycetota bacterium. The sequence goes on along the minus strand of VAYE01000180.1, from coordinate 3,139 downwards.
GGGCTCACCGGCCGCTGCCTGCCCTACGGCGACGGCATCACCTTCTGGCCACTCGGCGAGATGGTGCGGGAAGCCGGCGGGGAGCCCGTGCTCCGGGGCGCCGTGCACGGACTTGCGGACGCCGACCTCATCGTCGAGCGCGTGCTGGGCGCGACCAGCTCGGCGGGCGAGGCCCGCAGCGGAGAGGAGACGTTCTGGGCCGTGCGAAAGCTCGCCGAGACGCTCGCGCGGCGGCGGCCGCTCGTCCTCGTCTTCGAAGACATCCACTGGGCCGAGCCGACGCTCCTCGACCTGGTCGAGTATCTCGCCGGCTGGATCGCCGACGCACCGGTTCTGCTCCTCTGCCTCGCCCGGCCCGACCTGCTCGACCGGAGGCCCTCCTGGCTCACGCCGCAGCGCAACGCGCGCGCGCTCTCGATCGAGCCGCTCTCGACGCAGGAGACCGATCTTCTCCTCGAGGGCCTAGGACACGCCGACGGTCTCGAGGAGAATCTGCGGGAGCGGATTGCCGACGCGGCCGAGGGAAACCCGCTCTTCGTCGAGCAGCTGGTGGCGATGGTCGTCGAGGAAGGCGAGGAAGGCGGTCGGCTGCCGATGCCGCCGTCGATCCAGGCGCTGCTCGCGGCCCGGCTCGACCGGCTCAGCCGCGAGGAGCGCGCGGTGATCGAGGCGGCTGCGGTCATCGGACGAGAGTTCTGGCGGGGGCCGATCTTCGACCTCACGCCGACGGAGTTCCGTGACGAGATCGGGCAGCACCTGATGTCGCTCGTGCGCAAGGAGCTCATCAGCCCGGACACGTCGCTCTTCGAGCGCGAAGACGCCTTCCGCTTCCGGCACGTCCTCATCCGGGACGCGGCCTACGACGGGATGCCGAAGGAGCGCCGCGCCGATCTCCACGAGCGCCTTGTCCGCTGGATCGAGGAGAACGCTCCCGAACGGGTGAAGGAGCAGGAGGAGATCGTCGGCTACCACCTCGAGCAGGCCTACCGACTCCGGGTCGAGCTCGGGGTCGTCGACGAGCGGACGCGGGCGCTCGCCCGTCGCGCGTCGGAGGTGCTGAGCTCGGCGGGCCGCCGCGCGTTCGCGCGCTCCGACCTGCCGGCGGCGATCAACCTGCTCGGCCGGGCCGTCGAGCTCGGTCAAGCGGACGACACGTCACGTCCGCTGCTCCTGCGGGAGCTGGCCGCGGCGCTCTGGGCGGCGGGCGACATCAGCCGTGCCGAGGAGATCCTGTCCGACGCCCTCGAGGCCGCGGTCACCGTCGGCGATCGCCGCGTGGAGTGGTACGCACGCCTCGACCATGGCGCCCGGCGCGGCCTGACCGACACCGACGCAGGCGCCCAGCTCGGGCGCGTCGCCGCACAGGCGGTTGAGGTCTTCCAGGAGCTCGGCGACGACCTCGGCCTGGCACGGGGGTGGCGCCGGCTTGCCCAGGTCGCGCGCCGAGGATGCCGTTTTGCAGAGACCCAAGCGGCCTCCGAGCGCGCCCTCGCACACGCCGAGGCCGCTCGCGATTCAGCCGAGACCGCCGGAATCCTCGACCTGCTGTGCACTGCGCTGCTCTACGGCCCCGTTCCTGCGGATCGCGCTTTGGCACGGTGCGCCGAGATCGCCGCGGGCGCGAACGGCGATCTGCTCCTCGAGGCGAACGTCGCCAGCTCACGGGCGGGGCTCGAGGCGATGCTCGGGCACTTCGAGGAGGCACGTGCGCTCGTAGCGAGCGCGGCCGGTGTCTACGACGAGCTCGGCCACCGTCTCTTCCGCGCCGGCCTGAGCCAGGTCGCCGGCCCGATCGAGCTCCTCGCGGGGCGGCCGGAAGCGGCCGAGCAGGAGCTCCGCCACGGGTTCGAGATCCTCGCCGACAAGGGCCAGACGGCGATGCTCAGCTATCCGGCCTTCCTGCTGGCCGAGACGCTGCTCGCCCAGGGCCGCGACTTCGAGGCGCGAGGGTTCGCGCACATCGCGGAAGAGGTCGTCTCGGAGGACGACGCGACCGACCAGGTCATGGTGCGAGTGGTCGCGGCGAGGTTGAAGGCCTGCGACGGCGACCTTGCCGCCGCCGTCGCGGAGGCGCGGGAGGCGGTGGCGTCCGCCGCGCGGACGGACGCGCTCGTTCTCCACGCCGACGCACTCGTCCTGCTCGGCGAGCTCCTTTCCCGCTCCGGTCGACCCGACGAGTCGCGGGAGGCCTTCAAGGACGCCGTCGGCCTCTACGAGCGGAAGGGTCACGTCGTCGCGGTGCGGCAGACGGTCGAGGCAGTCGGGGCGGCGTCGTCGACGAGGGTCTAGGCATTTCCGCGCCAGGGCGTTACGGTTCCGGCAACGACCAAGGAGGCGGCGGCGTGGCCAAGCACGATGGGAAATCGGAGCACAGCTTCAGCGACGCAGTGAGGGACGCCCTGAAAGACGTCGAAGGCGGAGGCACGTTCACTGTCGAGCAAAAGGTCACGCTGAGTCCGAATCCGGGCACGATCAATTTCGCCGTCACCCTGACCTCGACGAGCGGCTAAGCCGCGACACCAGGCGTTACGTCACCCGAACGACCAAGGAGGCTGCCGCGATGGAGAACAATTCGCACGAAGGAGAGGCGACCGAGGGCTACAGCCACGCCGTGGGGATCGCGCTCGACAAGGCGGCGGCCCAGCATCCTGACAGGGAGCTCTCCTTCGAGGTCGTCAAGCACAAGGGAACATGGAGCAAGAATCCCGGGACGATCAACCACATCGTCACGGTCGTCGTGACGCCCCAGTAGGGCTAGGAGCCGAGCAGGGCGCGCGCGAAGTCGTGCGGGTCGAACGGCCGGAGGTCCTCGACGCGCTCGCCGACGCCGATCAGCTTCACCGGTAGACCGAGCTCGTAGGCGATCGGGACCGCGACGCCGCCTTTGGCGGAGCCGTCGAGCTTCGTCAGCGCGACGCCGGTGACACCGGCGGACTCGCCGAAGAGGCGCGCCTGCTGTAACCCGTTCTGGCCCGTCGTCGCGTCGATCACGAGCAGCGTCTCGTGCGGGGCGCCCTCGAGCCTACCGGCGATCACCCGGCGCACCTTGGCCAGCTCCTCCATCAGGTTCGTCTGCGTGTGGAGACGGCCTGCCGTGTCGACGATCACCACGTCGCGGCCGTTCGCCTGTGCGGCGTCG
>VAYE01000179.1 GCA_005883235.1 Actinomycetota bacterium | reverse complement strand
GGCCTGCGTTTCCGCGTTCGTCCGAACGCGTTCCTGCAGACGAACACCGCGATGGCCGAGCGGCTCTACGAGCTCGCGCTCGAGGCCGCGGGCCTCACCGGCGGGGAGACGGTCTACGACCTCTACTGCGGGATCGGGACGATCGGGCTCGTCATGGCGGCCCATGCGCTCACGGTCTGGGGCGTGGACGTCTCCGAGGAATCGATCGCCTGCGCGCTCGAGAACGCCGATCTCAACGGCGTCGGCAACGCCGCCTTCTTCGCCGGGAACGTGGGCCAGGCTCTCGAGGAGCTGCGCGAGCGTGCCGGACCGGCGGACGTCGTCGTCGTCGATCCCCCGCGCGCCGGACTGGCCGGCAAAGCACTCCGGCGGGTCGGTGAGGCCGGCGCGCCGCGGCTCGTCTACGTCTCGTGCAATCCGACCACGCTCGCCGGGGACGCGAAGCGCCTCGCGGCGGACTTCGGCTACCGGCTGGAGCGCGCGCAACCCGTGGACATGTTCCCGCACACCCCGCACGTCGAGACCGTCGCGCTCCTCACCCGCCCGTGAGCCTGTTCGAGTCCCTCGCCGCGCTTCCGCTTCGTGTAGAGAGCTACGCGCTCGACCGTCTCGAGCAACAGGTCTCGAGTGGCTTCACGCGCGTGACGACGGTGATCCGGCTGCGTGGGGGAGGTGAGGAAGGCGTGGGCGAGGACGTCACCTACGACGCGAAGCTCCACCCGCCGCCGGGCGAGCTTCCCCTCACCGGAGAGCACACGCTCGACGGCTTCTCACGGGCGCTCGAGGGCTACGCGTTCGACGACCACCGCCGGTGGGGGTTCGAGAGCGCCGCGCTCGACCTCGCGCTGCGCCAGGCCGAGCGCTCGCTCGCCGATGCCGTGGGCCGAGAGCCCCGCGCAGTGAACTTCGTCGTCTCGAAGCGCTTCGAGACGATCGACGTGCTCAGGAAGCTGCTGGCGCGCTATCCGTCGACGCGCTTCAAGCTCGATCCGACGAGCGACTGGAGCGACGACCTCGTCGAGGAGCTCGCCGCCACGGGCGCGGTCGACACCGTCGACCTGAAGGGCGCCTACCACGGCACCGTCGTCGACCAGCCTCCCGACCCCGTGCTCTACGAGCGCGTCGCCACCGGCTTCCCGCACGCGTGGATCGAGGACCCCGCGCTGATCCCGGAGACCGACCCCGTGCTCGAGCCGCACCGCGACCGGATCACCTGGGACGCGCCGATCCACTCGGTGGCCGACGTCGACGCGCTGCCGTTCCCGCCGCGCGCGCTCAACGTCAAGCCGTCGCGCTTCGGCCGGCTGCGGGAGCTCTTCGCCTTCTACGACGCCTGCGAGGAGCGAGGAATCCGCCTCTACGGCGGCGGCCAGTTCGAGCTCGGCCCCGGGCGGGGCCAGGTGCAGTACCTCGCATCGCTCTTCTGCCCGGACGCGCCGAACGACGTCGCTCCCGGCGGCTACAACGCCGTCGAGCCGGCCGACGGCCTGCCCGTCAGTCCGCTCGCTCCGGCCCCGGCGCCGACGGGGTTTCGCTGGGGCCAGCTGTAGCCGAGCGCCGCCAGGCTCGCCATAGGAGATCGGCGTTCGCAAGCAGGAAGCCGATCGAGAGGAGCGGGGTGGCGGGGAGGGCCCGGTTCGTCCACGCCGCCAATGCGGTCGTCGTGCCGAAGGAGAGCGCCATGAGCACGAAAGTCGCGCCGACGCGGAGCCGGAAGCGCGCCGCGGCGCCGAGGAAGAGCGCGAAGAACAGGAGGTCGGGGAGCCCGAGGCTCGCCACGCCGATCTCACCCGGGATCGGAAACCCGAATGAGAGAGCGGAGATACCCTTCGGGTGCTTGAGGATCTTGCTCGTCGGGCCCCAGAAGACGGAGTAGATGTCGACCCAGGGGATGAGCAGCGCAATCAGCGCGACCCAGGTGGCGCTCTCGAAGACGGAGAGGAAGACGAACGCCGCGGTGGCCGTCGCGCCGAGCTTGGCAAAGCTCGCGACGTCGACGAGACCGGCCGACTGGAAGGCGACGGCAGCAGCGACGAACGCGATCGCGACGAGTCCGAGCTGCACGACCGGCGCTCGCCAGAACGGCAGCACGGCGTAGACGAGGCCGAAGACGGCGGGGACGAGCAGCAGGCCGAGGAACGCCACGTCCCACCACGTCGAGACGTTCGGCCACGAGTCCGAGGTGGCGTAGTACGCGGCGAGGGCGACGGCGAGCGCCGTGAAGACGGCTGCGCGTCGCCTCAGTACGGCGGCAGCTCCGCCCACCAGGGCCCGAGCGCCTTGAAGGCGTTCCAGAAGCGCGTCTTCGCCGGCTGCTCGTCGAGCGACTCGTCGATGTCGGGCACGACGAGCGCCTGGATCGTCGGCGTCCAGCGCTGGAGTCCAGCCCCCTCGGGCTCGACGGCATCGGCGAGCGGGAACCCGACCGAGTTCAGGAAGGCGACGGCTTGCCGGCCCATCGCGACGACGAGCTTCGGACCGACGATGTGCAGCTCACGCGCGAGGAAGGGCCGCGACTCGTCCTCGTCGCCGTCGGCGAACTTCAGACAGTTGGTGCCGTAGACGGCCATCGGGTCGACGCGCAGGCGTTGGAGCGATTTCAGGACGGCCTGACCGGCCCGGCCGTAGAACGCGACGCCCTCCTGCACCTCAGCGGGCTGCGGCGACCACTTGAGCAGGAAGACGTCTGCAAGGGGATGGCCGGAGCCGAGCACGGGCACGCGGGCTCCGCCCGCCGCGCGGGCGATCTCGTCGCCAAGCTCGTTGATCTCGAGAATCGCCTTTTGCAGGTATTTCTCGTAGATCTCGTCGGTGGGAACGGCGCACACGGCGGCTCTTCTCAGGTTCTCGGCTAGCGCACTCTTTCCTTGGCCTGGGCGACCCACTTGAGCGACTGGAGGTAGACGAGCGACTTCGGCCGGCGCAGCACCTGGGCGCTTCGCATGCTGACGAGGAACTCCTCCGGTCCGTCGAAGGCCCGCATGCGGAGGGCCCCGGTGCCGAGCCCCTGCAGGACGTGCGCGTCCGAGCCGGCGCCCATCGTCAGGTTGTACTTCGTGGCGAACCGGAGCGCCTCGTCGTTGTAGGCCTCGAAGAGGAGCCGCGCGTTGTAGACCTCGAAAACGTCGATGTCGGCGAGGTGGCGCCGCAGCGTCGTCGCGTCGGGGATCGCGTGCAGGCGATCGAACGGATGGGGCAGGTAGACGAGCCCGCCCTGCGACCGGATGGCGGCGATCGTCTCGTCGAAGGGCAGGCCGCGCGGAATCTCCTCGGACAGGAAGAGGCCGATCACCTCGCCCTGGCCTGCGGTCTTGACCTCCTCGCCGGGAACGACGACGAGGTCGCGCCCGCGGGCGAGCTGGACGGCCTCCCGCGCGCCGCCGAAGACGTTGTGGTCGGTGACCGCGATCGCCCCGAGCCCTTCGACCTCGGCGTGGTCGAGGAGCTCCGTCACCTCGACGCCGCAGTCGTGCGACCAGCTCGTGTGCGTGTGGAGGTCGCAGAGGATCCAGTCGCGGTCGTCGAGGGGGTCAGCGTCGCGGCGCGGCCGGCGGCGCCGGCGCGCAAGCTGGCTGTAGAGGCGGTCGAGCTCGGCCGCGACTGCGGCGAAGCTCTGGCCCTCCGCCTCGGCGCTCGCCTTGGCGGCCGCGCGCTCACGGTACTCCTCGTCCTCGGCGAGCCTTGCGAAGGCTGCGGCGGCGAGCTCGGGTTGCTCCCGCATGCCCGGAGGCGCCGCGATGGCGGCGTCTGCCGCCGCCGCTTCGAGCGCGACCCGGGGCAGGCCCGTGAGGGCGGGGACGACGATGCTCGCCTCGCTGAAGATCGGCGCCCGGGCGCGGCCGTCGCGAGCCGTTCGCACGTGGATCCGGTCGCGGAGCGAGGCTGGGAGGTACGGTCGGCCCGAGAGCGGTTTCGTCCGGAGCAGGACGAGCTCCCATTCGGGGAGCTCGTGCAGCGTGCGAATCACCGCGCGGGCGAGCGACCGCTCCGCCGGCCGCCACTCGAGCACGGCCAGTCGGCGCTTCTTCCCGGGACGGAAGAGCTCGAGGTC
>VAYE01000178.1 GCA_005883235.1 Actinomycetota bacterium | reverse complement strand
AGCCGGCGCGGCGGACCTGCTCCTGCATCGCGTAGAGCATCTGGGCGCCGGGTGTGACACCGCACGAGGACAGGAGGACGAGGAACGCGGGCCGCTCGCAGCGCACCGACGCGAGCGGCGCGACCCAGCCGCCCTGGCTGATCCCCCAGAGCCCGACGCGCCGCGCGTCGATCTCGTCGAGCGCGGCGACCGTCTCGACGATGGCGTTCGCGTCGGCTGCGAGCACCTCGAAGCGGCCGGCCGCCGGCTCGCCCGTCGACGCTCCCTCGCCGCGGCGGTCGAACGTCACGACCGCGATTCCGGCCGGCGGGAGCGTTTCGTGCAGGTGCTCGAAGAGCGGGAAGTCTCGGAGCCCGGGCTGCGCGCCGTGCAGGGCGACGAGAGCCGGAGCGGGCGTGCGCTCGGGAAGCGACAGCGACGCGGCGAGCACGACGCCGTCCTCACCCTGAACTCGAAGCTCCGAAATGGTCATCGCGACACGATTTCCCCGCTTGCTATCCTTTCCAGACCACATTTCACCGGCTTGGCGAAATGGGCGCGCGGCGCCCGTTTTTTTTGAGGAAGGACCGTCATTTGCCCGATGCACGTCGAACCGAGAGGACGCTCCAGCGCGAGGTGACCCAGGTAGTCGAGACAGGCCTGCCGGGGGTCGAGGTGCTCGCGGTCGAGCTCACGTCCCCGCAGCGCTTCTGCGTCTACGTCGACCACCCCGGCGGGGTGGATCACGCGCTCTGCGAGCGGGTGACGAACGTCCTGCGGGGGTATCTCGACCGTTACTCGATCGACGTCTCGTCGCCGGGCTTCGAGCGGCCGCTCCGCAAGCCGGCGCACTTCGCCAACGCCGTCGGGCGGCGCGTGGCCGTCCGCACCGAGCACGAGATCTCCGGCCGGAAGCGATTCCGCGGCCAGGTGCTGGCCGCCGGCGAGCAGGGGGTCAGGCTCGGCCCGGAGGGGAGCGAGCCGGTACTCATCCCGTACGAGGAGGTCGTGCGGGGCAACGTGATCGACGAGGGGTAGCGACATGAGCCGAGAGATCATCGAAGCGGTCAAGACGATCGAGCGCGAGAAGGGGATCGAGGAGAACACCCTCATCCATGCGCTCGAAGACGCGCTGCTGGCCGCCTACAAGAAGACGCCCGGCGCGTCGCGCCATGCGACGGTCGAGCTCGATCCCGGCGACGGCGAGTTCCGCGTCTTCTCGATCGAGCTGCCCCCGGACATCGAGGAGCGGCTGCTGGAAGAGGCGCGCGAGCGAACCCTCGACGAGCTCGAGCGGCTCGAGATCGAGTCTGGGGAGCGGTCGCACACGCTGATCACCGACGACGATCTCGACATCGACCTGTCGGGCGTTCCCGAGGACCAGGTCAAGCGCGAGGACGTCACGCCCGAGAACTTCGGCCGGATCGCGGCCCAGACCGCGAAGCAGGTGATCCTGCAGCGGATCCGCGAGGCCGAGCGGGAGATGATGTACGAGGAGTACGTCGACCGCGTCAGCGAGGTCGTGACCGGCATCGTCCAGCAGGCGGGCGACCGCAACAACGTGCTCGTGGACCTCGGCAAGGTCGAGGCGCTCCTGCCGCGCTCCGAGCAGGTCGACGGCGAGCGCTACGAGCAGGGGAGCCGCATCAAGGCCGTCATCACGGAGGTCCGCTCCGGGACGAAGGGGCCGCAGGTCATCCTCTCGCGGCGCGATCCCGAGCTGATCAAGACGCTTTTCGAGCTCGAGGTGCCAGAGATCGCCGACGGCCTCGTCGAGATCCGCGGCGTCGCCCGCGAGCCGGGCTACCGGTCGAAGATCGCCGTCGAGTCGCACGCCCAGGGCGTCGACCCGGTCGGCGCGTGCGTGGGCCCTCGAGGCTCGCGCGTCCGGATGGTCGTGTCGGAGCTCCGGGGCGAGAAGATCGACATCATCCCGTGGAACACGGAGCCGGCGCGCTTCGTGGCCAAGGCGCTCTCGCCCGCGCGCGTCCGCGAGGTCTACATCGACGACGAGACGCGCGACGCGACCGTCGTCGTGCCCGACGACCAGCTCGCGCTCGCGATCGGCAAGGAGGGCTTGAACGCCCGCCTCGCCGCGCGGCTCACGGGCTGGAAGGTGGACATCCAGTCCGACTCGGAGTTCGCGCAGGCCGAGGCCGACGCGGCGTACGGCGTCGGCGACTCCGACGAGGAGTTCACGGGACGCTGCGGCGCGATCCTCTCGAACGGCAAGCGCTGCCCCAACGCCGCTCTGCCCGGCTCCCGCTTCTGCGGCGTGCCCGCCCATCAGGCGCTCGAGGGCCAGGAGCCCACTCCGGTCGCCGACGGCGACGGGGCTCCGGCGCCCGAGACGACGGCCGACGAGGGCGACACGGCGGTCGAGCAGGAGGTTGCGGCCGCACCGGGCGGCGAGGAGGAGGGCGAAGCGACTGCCTCATGAGCCGATCCGATCCTGCGCCGGCTGTGGCCGCCGCGGTCCCAAGCGGGAGCTCGTCCGCTTCGTCGCCCGCGACGGCGTCCTGACGCCTGGCGCGGGTCTCGAGGGCCGCGGCGTCTACACCTGCCGCCGCCTGCCGTGCTTCGAGCGAGCCGCTACGCGACGCGCGTTTGCGCGCACGCTACGGCGCACCGTGAGAGTCGATCCGGCTCTGGCCGGGCTTTACACTGACGCCCATGGCTGACCGTCCGAACAGGCCAATGCGGCCGCGTGGGGGCGCCGGAGGCCCCGGCCGGCGTCGTCGTGTCGTGATCGACACCGGCGCGGCGCGTCCGCGGGACGGACGTCAGGCGCGCGACCGGCAGGAGACGAGGCCGAAGGAGCGGCGCGAGGTCGTCCACCCGACCGGGCCGGTCACCGTCGAGTCGGGCGTCTCCGTTCGCGACTTCTCGCAGGCGCTGGGCATCCCGGCCGCGCAGATCATCAAGATCATGATGGGCCTCGGGAAGATGATCCAGATCACCCAGTCGCTCTCCGACGAGGAGATCGAGGTGGTGGCCGCCGAGCTCGGCCGCGAGGTGACGGTCAAGCACGTCGCCGACGAGGACGAGGAGCCCGAGGTCTACGAGGACAGCGAGGAGGACCTCGCAGAGCGCCCTCCGGTCGTGACGATCATGGGTCACGTCGACCACGGCAAGACGACCTTGCTCGATGCGATCCGCGAGACCGCGGTCGTCGAGACCGAGGCCGGCGGGATCACGCAGCACATCGGCGCGTACCAGGTCGACCACGACGGCCGGCGGATCACCTTCCTCGACACGCCGGGTCACGAGGCCTTCACGGCCATGCGCGCCCGAGGCGCGAAGGTAACCGACATCGCCGTCCTGGTCGTGGCCGCCGACGACGGCGTCATGCCTCAGACGAAGGAGTCGATCTCGCATGCCCGCGCGGCCGCCGTTCCGGTCGTCGTGGCCGTGAACAAGGTCGACCTCCCGGACGCGAATCCGGACCGTGTGCGCACCGAGCTGGCCCAGGAAGACCTCCAGCCCGAGGAGTGGGGCGGGACGACGCAGTTCTCGGAGGTGTCTGCGAAGGCCAAGACCGGCCTCGACGATCTGCTCGAGAAGGTGCTGCTCGTCGCGGACGCCGAGCTCGAGCTGAAGGCGAACCCGAACGCAGAAGCCTCGGGCCCGATCATCGAGTCCCGGCTCGACGTCGGCCGTGGGCCCGTCGCCACGATGCTCGTGCAGCGCGGCACGCTCCGCGTCGGCGACGCAGTCGTCGCCGGCGACGCCTGGGGCAAGGTGCGTGCGCTCTACACCTTCCGCGGCGACCGCGTCCGCGAGGCGCGTCCCGGTGAGCCGATCGAGATCCTCGGCTTCGACAGGCCGCCGCCCGCGGGCGAGCTGTGCCGCGTCGTCGAGAGCGAGCGGCAGGCCCGTCACCTCGCGAACCTGCGCGGCGAGCGACTGCGGCGCGAGCAGCTCGCACAGCAGGCGAAGACTGGGCCTACGCTCGAGACGCTCTTCGACCAGATGCAGGCCGGCGGCGTCCAGGACCTGAACCTCGTCGTCAAGGGCGACGTCGACGGCTCGGTCGAGGCGGCCGTCTCGGAGCTGCAGAAGATCCAGCACCCCGAGGTGCGCGTGAACGTCATCCACACCGGCGTCGGCGCGATCTCCGAGAACGACGTCAACCTCGCATCGGTCTCGAACGCCGTCGTCGTCGGCTTCAACGTGCGGCCGAGCGCCGAGGCGCGCCAGCTCGCCGAGCGGGAGGGCGTCGACATCCGCACCTACCGGGTCATCTACCAGCTCACGCAGGACATCGAGAACGCGCTCATCGGCATGCTGCGCCCGGTCGAGACCGAAGAGGGGCTCGGCGAGGCCGAGGTGCGCCAGCTGTTCCGGGTGTCGCGGCTCGGGACGATCGCGGGCTCCTACGTCACGCGCGGCGTCGTCCGGCGAGGGGCTCAGGTCCGGATCGTCCGCGACGGCACCGTCATCCACGAGACCTCGATCGCCCAGCTGAAGCGCTTCAAGGACGACGTGCGCGAGGTGGCCGAGGGCTTCGAGTGCGGAATCCTCCTCGAAGGCTTCAAC
>VAYE01000177.1 GCA_005883235.1 Actinomycetota bacterium | reverse complement strand
CCGCCCGTCCCGGTTCCCGTCGGGTCGCCGCCCTGGATCATGAAGTCAGGGATCACGCGATGGAAGACGACGCCGTCGTAGAAGCCGTCCCGAGCGAGCTTCTCGAAGTTGTCGACCGTCTTCGGCGCGTCCTCCGCGAAGAGCTCTACCTCGATCGCACCCTGGTTCGTGTGCAGCGTCGGCATGGTTAGGAAGGGAGGCTATCGGCGAGCGGCTCGAGCGCGCCTGCCGTCGGCTCGAGCGAGCCCGACTCGAGGCCGGCGACGATCTCCCGGGCGAGCACGCTCGCCTCGTGCTCCTGCTCGGGCTCGAGGATCGTGTTCACCGCTGCCGCGACGCGCCCGTCGAGGACGAGCTCGACGTCGACGGTGTCGAGCTCCCGGCGTGGGATGTACGGGTCGTCCGGCACCCCGATCCGAACGAGCGCCTGCCGGCCGTCGGGGAGCGTGGCCGCCTTCTCGATCCGATTGCCGCGCAGGCTCACCAGCTCCGATAGTCCCGGCGACGCGCATTTCGTAAACGTTTTCCGGCGCTCTATGCTCGCCCCGTGGTCGAGCGCGTCGTCCATTTCCCGGCACGGACGGTGTTCGCCGTCGTCGCGATCGTGCTCTCTGTCGCCGCGACGCTCGAAGTGCTCTGGATTGCCCGGCACGTCCTGACGTGGGTGCTCATCTCGCTTTTCCTCGCGCTCGCGCTCAACCCGGCCGTGGAGTGGCTCCAGCGGCATCACGTCCGTAGTCGCGGGCTCGCCGTCGCGGTCACGTATCTCGGCGTCGCGATCGTCGTCGTCGCCATCGGCGCGTCGTTCGTCCCGACGCTCGTGCACCAGGTGAACTCGTTCGTCGACAAGCTGCCGAGCTACATCGACGACCTCACGAGCGGAAAGGGCCGGCTCGGCTTCCTCGAGACGAAGTACCACGTCGTCGAGAAGGTGCGCGAGCAGGTGCACAAGGGTGGCGCGAGCAGGGTTCTCGGCCTCTCCGGGACCGCGCTCGCGGTCACGAAGGGCGTGATCAACATCGTCGTCGGGACGGTGACGATCGTCTTCATGACGTTCTTCATGCTCCTCGAGGGGCCGCGCTGGACCGAGCGGATCTTCGGTCTCCTGCCGGCCGAGTCGCAGCCGCGCTGGCGCAAGGTCGGGCACGACATCTACCGCACCGTCGGCGGCTACGTGACGGGCAACCTGCTGATCAGCCTGATCGCGGGGGTGTCGTCCACGCTCGTCCTGCTGGTCATGGGCGTGCCCTATGCTGTCGCGCTCGGGCTGATCGTCGCCATCCTCGACCTGATCCCGCTGGCCGGGGCGACCATCGCCGCGATCATCGTCGCCACCGTCGCGTTCCTGCACTCGATCGTCGCCGGGATCGTCGTGATCGTCTTCTTCGTCGTCTACCAGCAGGTCGAGAACCACGTGCTCCAGCCGGTCGTCTACGGCCGCACGGTGCAGCTCTCGCCGCTCGCCGTGCTGATCGCCGTGCTGATCGGGGCGGAGCTCGCGGGCGTGCTCGGCGCGCTCGCGGCGATCCCCGTCGCCGGCGCGATCCAGGTGATCCTCGTCGACTGGCTCCGCTACCGGCGCGAGCAGCTCCTCGCTCGGCCCGGCCCCGAGGCGGCCGGCGAGGCCGAACTGCCGGCCTAGACGCGCGGAAAGATCCCCCGAAAGGGGGAACTGAGCCATCGGTCCAGGCCGATTCCTTAGGCATGGTTCGCCGGATCGTCGCGCCCGCGCTCGCCGCTGTGACCCTCGTGTCGGCCGCCGCGGCGCCGGCCGGGGCGCGCAGCGAACACCATCTGAGGGCGACCCGCCCCGCTCGGGCGACGAGTGCGATGCGTGTCCTCGAGGCGGAAGTGCTCGTGAGCGTGAACCGCATCCGGGCTCAGCACCGCCTCGTCGGGCTTCGGTTCTCGCCGAAGCTCACCGCGGCCGCCACGCAGCACTCGCGTGAGATGGCCCGCCTCGGCTACTTCAGTCACGACTCGGCGAACGGCGGCGCCTTCTGGCGCCGCATCGAGCGCTACTACCCCTCTCACGGCTTCCGCAGCTGGTCGGTCGGCGAGAACCTGCTCTGGTCGTCGCCCGACGTGGACGCGGCCGGAGCGCTCAGGATGTGGATGCAGAGCCCCGAGCATCGCGCGAACCTCCTGAACCGGGGCTGGCGCGAGGTCGGGCTCTCGGCGATTCACGTCGCATCTGCTCACGGCGCGTACCACGATCTCGACGTCACGATCGTGACCGCCGACTTCGGCGCGAGACACAAGTAACCCGCGTTCTCTCCGCGGTTACCCTTCGCTGAGGCGCCCGTAGCTCAGTGGAAGAGCGACGGCCTTCTAAGCCGTTCAACTCCGAAAAATCTCCGCTTTCGCTGCGATTTTTCGGAGGTACCCTTCCTCGGACGCGCCCGTAGCTCAGTGGAAGAGCGACGGCCTTCTAAGCCGTTGGTCGGAGGTTCGAATCCTCCCGGGCGCATAGCCGTTTCAGCCGGCGAAGCGGCCGACGTAGATCGTCACTAGCGAGCCCGCGGGCGCCCGCGTTCCCGCCGCCGGATCCTCGTCGAGCACGACCCCGTCTTGGTTCTGGTCGCTCGTCGGCTGGTCGACGACCGAGACTCGGAAGCCGGCGGCTTGGAGATCCGAGGTCGCGGTGGCCTCGTCCTCGCCGGTCACGTCCGGTACTGCCTTCGCGGGCTTCGGATTCGGGCCGCTCGAGACGTTGATGCGAACCGGCGAGCCGCGGCGGAGCGACGTGCCGGGCGCAGGCCTCTGCGCCACGACCGTGCCCGACGGCTTCGACGACGCAACGTAGGTCGTCCGCACGAGAAAACCGGCCGCGCGAATGCGACGCTGCGCCGTGCTCTGCGACAGGCCCACCACCTTGGGCACCGTCGCGCTCGCAGCGGTCGTGGTCGCGGTGGTCGTCGTGGCGGTCGGCGTCGTCGTCGTCCCGCCGGTCGCCGGCGCGCCCTTCGAGACGTTCAAGCGGACCCGCGAGCCCTTCCGCGCCTTCGTCCCGGCCCGCGGGTTCTGGGCGACGACGAATCCGGGCGGCGACTGCGAGGGGACGCTGAAGACGGCCGCGACGAGCCCCGCATCCTGGATGCGCTTGACCGCGTCGCTGCGCCGTCGCCCGACGACGTTCGGCACCGTCACCCGCTGCCGCCCCTTCGAGACCGAGAGCGCGACCGTCGAGCCCTTCTTCACGGCCGTCCCGGCGGTCGGCCGTTGCGACACGACCCGGCCGGGCGGAGCCGAGGCGAAGATCACCTTCTGGCTCGATTTCAGCCCGGCAGCCTGTAAGCGCTTCACCGCTACGGCGACGGTGAGGCCGACGACGTCGGGCGCGGCGAGCTTTGGTTGGCCGCCCGAGATGGTGAGCGCCACTGTGCCGCCTTGCGAGAGGCGCGCGCCGCCCGCGGGCGCCTGAGCGATCACCATCCCCTTCCGGCCCGAGCTCGCCGAGAACCGAACCTGCGCGTTGAAGCCCGCATGCGTGATCCGGCTGACCGCGACGGCTTTCGGGAGGCTGACCACGCTCGGTACTGAGCGCGTCGCCACGACCGTGACCGTGCGCTTCTTGTGGTGGTGGTGCGTGGCGAAGACGATCAGCGCCGCGAGCCCGCCGAGCACGACGATCGCAAGCGCGAGGAGCCACGGCCAGAGCTCTCGCTCGGGCGGCGGCTCCGCGGGCGGAAGCGGCCCGGCCGGGGGTAGCGGCTCGGTCGGCTCCGGCGGCGGGGGCGGAGGCTCGGGTTGCACGCGCGGGACGTACCCCCGTGGCCGCGTTTACAACTCCGCGCCTTCGGAACCCCTAGTGAACGACGAACACAAGGAGGACGACATGGCTGACGAGCTCAAGGGCAAGCGGGTCGCGATCGTCGCGACCGACATGGTCGAGCAGGTCGAGCTGCTCGAGCCCCGCAAGGCGCTCGAAGAGGCGGGCGCAAAGACCGACCTGATCTCCATCGAGCCCGGAGAGATCCAGGGCTTCAACCACTACGACAAGGGCGACAGGATCCCGGTCGACAAGACGATCGAAGAGGCGAGCGCGAACGAGTACGACGCGCTCTTGCTTCCGGGCGGCGTCGGGAACCCCGACACGCTCCGCATGGACGAGAACGTCGTCTCCTTCGTTCGGGACTTGTTCGAGCACGGCAAGCCGGTGGCGGCGATCTGCCACGCCCCGTGGACGCTCGTCGAGGCCGGCGTCGTGCGCGGCCGCACGCTCACGTCGTGGCCGAGCCTGCAAACGGACGTCCGAAACGCCGGCGGCACCTGGGTCGACCAGGAGGTCGTCGTCGACCAGGGGCTCGTGACGAGCCGCAAGCCGGACGACATCCCGGCGTTCAACGCGAAGATGATCGAGGAGTTCGCCGAGGGCAAGCACGCCGAGCAGCGC
>VAYE01000213.1 GCA_005883235.1 Actinomycetota bacterium | reverse complement strand
AACGGCACGATCGCGAAGCTGCAGAAGAGGTGGTTCAACCTCAACTTCTCCAAGGTGCCGATCCTGAGGTAGCGCACGACAGATGCATCGCTTCTTCGAAGCGTTCTTCAGCCCGCACGCGTTCCGGCAGGTGTTTCCGGACGTCTGGAACGGCTTCCAGACGAACATCCGCATGATGGTCGTCGCGGAGCTGCTCGTGCTCGCACTTGCGCTGGGGATCGCCGTCGTGAGAGGACTGCCGGGGCGCGGAGCGTGGCCGCTACGCGCCCTGGCCGTCATCTACACCGACACCTTTCGCGGAACGCCGCTCATCCTCGTCGCCCTGATGATCGCGCTCGGCCTGCCGGGCCTGAACATCCACGGCATCTCGGACCGGTCGAACTTCGTCTACGGCGTCGCGGCGCTCACGCTCGTCTACACCGCTTACGTGACGGAGGTGTACCGGGCCGGGATCGAGTCCGTGCACGGGAGCCAGCGGATGGCGGCGCGCTCGCTCGGTCTCAGCTACGCGCAAGCGCTGCGGTACGTCGTCTTGCCTCAGGCCGTGCGGCGCGTCATCCCGCCCCTCCTCAACGACTTCGTGGGCCTGCAGAAGGACACCGCGATCATCTCGGTGGCAGGGGTCACCGAAGCGACTATCCAGGCGACGAACTTCAGCTCCTCGTACTTCAACTTCACGGGCTTCGTCGTCGCAGGCGTGCTCTTCATCTTCCTGACGATCCCCCTGGCGCGCTTCACGGACCACCTGATCCGCGAGCGCGAGTTGCGGGAACGGGCGCTGGCCGGGTGAGCGCGACCGCGCCCTCCTTCGTCCAGCTCGAGGGGGTGACGAAGCGCTTCGGCGACAACGTCGTCCTGAAGAGCGTCGACCTCGCCGTCGAGGAGCACGAGGTCGTCTGCTTGATCGGCGCGTCGGGCTCGGGAAAGTCGACTCTCCTCCGCTGCGTCAACCTGCTCGAGCGTGTCGACGAAGGTCGGATCGTCTTCGACGGGCTCGACCTGACGAACGGGAAGGTGGACGTCAACGCACTCCGGCGGAAGATCGGGATCGTCTTCCAGGCCTACAACCTCTTCCCGCACATGACCGTGCTGCAGAACGTGACGCTCGCGCCGCGGAAGGTGCTCGGACACTCTCGGACCCAGGCCAGGGGGCGGGCGCGCGAGCTGCTGCGGCGAATCGGCCTCGAGGAGAAGGCGGAGGAGTTCTCGGAGGTGCTGAACCTCGTCCGCAGCCTGACCGAGGAGTTCGGGATGACGATGATCATCGCCACGCACGAGATGAGCTTCGCGCGCGAGGTTGCGGATCGCGTGTGCTTCCTCGACGCGGGGGTGATCCTCGAGGAAGGGCCGCCGGACCAGATCTTCGCGGCCCCGAAGCAGGAGCGGACGCAAGAGTTCCTTTCCCGCGTGATCGCCGCGGGACGCATGTGATCTTCCGGCTCTTTCGCCGCGGGTCGAAGGCCCCGCTCGGCCTTGCGGCCCTGCTCTCGATCACGCTCTTCTTCGCGACGCTGATGGCCAGCTCGCTCGCGATCGACCGTCCCCGTCTCGTCCACCGCTTGCGCCACGGGAAGGTCGTCCTCCACTACGAGCAGTCGTCCAACGCAACCGAGGCGAAGATCTGGGCGCTCGCGCTCGTCCCCGTTGCGATCCTGCTTCTCGTCGGCCTCGCTGCGTCCCTCTGGCGGCGGGGCGGCGCGTACGTCGTCGCGGCGGCGGCGATCGCGATCTCGCTCTTCCTGCCGCGAGACCTGAACGCGTGGACGGCTCGCCACACGCGGCGCTTCCCGCTCGGGGTCGACCTCATCAAAGACTCGGACCCGTCGCTCGCCGCGCCAGGCCTTCATCGCCGCTCCGCCTCCGGTGGTGACCGGTGAGCCTGAGGTGTCTCCGGTCGTCGCGGCCGTGGAGAGCCAGTCCCGGATCGTCCGCCGCGGCCTCGCCGGCCGCCTGTTCGGCAGCGGCCGCTAGCCTCTTCGGCGTGCGTCCGCTCCTCGTGGCCGCGATCGCCGTCGGCTGTCTCGCGGCCGTAGGCTGCGGCGGCTCCCATGAGGCGAGACGAGCCTCCGCGGCGGCCGATCCGAAGCCGCTCCTCCCGGATCGCTTCGTCCGCCAGCCGGGCGTGAAGACGACCATGGACACGAATCCGGCGAACCTCGCGAGCGCGGTCGTCACCTACAACTTCGGCCAGCTCCCCATGTACATCGACGGGGCGGCCTTTCGGCTCCTCCCGCACCACCTCGAGCAGACGAGCGAGCCCGGCCGGACGCTGAGAACGGTCTACCGCCTGACCGTCCCGCGCACGCGGCTCGTCCTCGACACGGCCGTGACGGCCGCGCCGGTCGTCTCGGAGACCAGAGAGCTCGCGCGCGGGTACACGATCAGCGTCTCCGTCGACGGGCGCTACGTCCGCGACCCGAACCGGTTCTGGGTCTTCTACCGCAACAACGGGCCGCAGATCTGCCGCATCTACTTCCCCGGCGACCTGGGCTCGCTGAACATGGGCGCCAACTCGATCGTCTTCCAGCCGCTGCCCGCGGGTTCTCACCGGCTCCGGGTCGAGCTGCGCCACCAGGTCTCGGACTCCGCGCCGCCCGCCCGGCTCGTCGCGGACTACCGCCTGCGCGTCCTGCCGCGCGGCCCGAACGCCGCCGAGCGTGCGCTCTCGCCGAACGAGGAAGGCCCGAAGCCGGCGACGAACCGGACGCCGCTCACGTTCCGCGCTACCGGGCAGGTGGACGCAGCACCGCAAACTGGTCCGTGATCTCGAGCTTCCGGGACCGGAAGCGGTAGAGCGCCGCTGGGCGCCCGCCGGCAGGACCGGGCTCGCGCCGGCCCCCGGCGGGCTCGAGCAGGCGGCGGCGCACGAGCACGCGCTGCAGGTTCGTCGTCGAGACGTCGTGGCCGAGGGCCGCCGCATAGAGGTCGCGGAGCTCGGACAGCGTGAACTCCTTCGGCGCGAGCGCGAAGCCGGCGTTCGTGTACGAGAGCTTCGCGCGCAGGCGCTCACGACCGGCCGGCACGATCGAGCCGTGGTCGAACGCGACCTGGGGGAGCGCGTCGACCGGTTGCCACGCGGTATCGGAGGGGAGAGCGGGGTCGAGGTCGCTCGGGACGAGACCGAGGTAGGCGGTCGCGAGCTGCCAGGCGCGCGGGTTCCGCTCGGGTTCGCTCCGCGTCTCGAGCTGCTCCAGGTGCGAGAGCTCGCGCACGTCGACCTTCTCCGCCAGGTGGCGGCGGATCGACTCCTCGAGCGTCTCGCCGGGCTCGAGGTAGCCGCCCGGCAGCGCCCAGTGGCCGCGCTCCGGCTCGCGGCCCCGCTCCCAGAGGAGGACATGTAGCCGACGGGCCCGCACCTGGAGGACGACCGCGAGCGTCACGTGCTCGGGGCGTGGCCTCGCCGCTGTGGTAGACTCGCCCGCAGGTTTTCGCCCCATAGTCGTAAACCTAGCGCGAATGCTCCGACGCCTGCTCCCGCCGCTCCTCGTCGTCCTGCTTGTCGCAGGTTGTGGAGGCTCGAAGAGTTCGAGCGGGACGGCCACCGCGACCGCCGGCTCCGCGAAGCGGATCAAGGTCGGTCTGGTCACCGACATCAACCAGCTGAACGACCGCGGCTTCAACCACCTGGCCTACCTGGGCCTCCTGCGGGCGGAGAAGCGGCTCGGGATCACGGGCCGCGTCTACCAGTCTGCCTCGGCGCAGGACTACATCCCGAACCTGGCCCAGTTCGCGAAGCTGCACTACGACCTCGTGATCAGCGTCGGGTTCGCGCAGGCCGATGCGGTGGCGAAGGTCGCCAAGCGGTTCCCGAGCACGCACTTCGCGATCATCGACGTCGACGCGACGACCCTCGCCGGGAAGCCGAAGAACGTCCTCGGCCTGCTCTTCCGCGAGCAGGAGGTCGGATACCTGGCCGGCTACCTCGCCGGGCTCGTCGAGAAGCAGAAGCCGGGCCCGGACGTGATCGGCTCGGTCGGCGGTATGAAGGAGCCGCCGGTCGACCGGTTCATCGCCGGCTACCAGGCAGGGGCGAGGAAGGCCGACCCGGGGATCAAGCTCCTGAACGCGTACTCGCACGACTGGGTCGACCTCGCCAAGTGCAAGGAGGCGGCGCTCAGCCAGATCGCGTCCGGCTCGTCGATCGAGTTCCAGGTCGCGGGCGGCTGCGGGCTCGGCACGCTCGACGCGGCGAAGGAGAAGGGCGTCTGGGGGATCGGCGTCGACGCCGACCAGTCGTTCCTCGGCTCACAGATCCTGACGAGCGCGACGAAGCACGTCGACCAGGCGGTCTACCTCACGATCCAGGACGTGCTGAGCGGGAAGTTCCGCGGCGGGCGGAACGCGGTCTTCGGCCTGAAGGACAACGGCGTCGGCCTCGGCAGTATCAGCCCTAGAGTGCCGAAGGCGGACGTGACAAAGTTGGACAAGATCCGAGCCCAGATCGCGAACGGGTCGCTCGGGGGCATCCCGACGACCGTCAGCTAACCCGGGGGACGAGGAGGTTCGAATGGCGACGATGAGCAAAGCCGCCAGCCGGTCGCTCGACCAGCCTGACGAGCACATCGAGAAGGGCGGCGTGCAGATCGACGTCGTGCAGCTCGGCGACATCAAGGTGAAGCGGGCGAAGTACCCGCCGGGCTGGCGCTTCTCGAAGGACATGGGCGCCGACCGCTGCCAGGACACGCACGTCGGCTACGTGATCGAGGGCGAGATCCACGCCGTGATCGACGACGGGACCGAGCTCCATACAAAGGCCGGCGACGTGTTCATCGTTCCGGCGGGACACGACGCCTGGAGCGACGACGGCTGCACGATCGTCCAGTTCGACGAGTTCGAGTCGGCCGCTCAGCGCTTCGGGATCTAGCTCGCTAGAGCCAGCCGCCGGCGATAGCCGCCAGCACGCGGATCTTCTCCGGCCCGTCGAGACGGGTCTCGAGCCCCTCGCGCTCGCGCACGTCGATGCCGTCCACGTAGACGTTCACGAGCGGACGAAGCTCGCCGCGCTCGTCCAGGAGGAGATCGGCGACCGGCAGCGCGCGCAGCGCCTCCGCGATCGTCCCGGCGTCGGTCTCGAACCGGCCC
>VAYE01000212.1 GCA_005883235.1 Actinomycetota bacterium | reverse complement strand
AGAACGGCGCGAAGCTCTCTGACGACCAGCGGTTCAAGGACGCGATCGCCGACCTGCCGGGCGACGCGCTCGTCAAGGCGTACGCGAACGGCCAGGCGATCCGGCAGGCGATCAACGGCAGCCTGCCTTCGAGCGTCGGGGCGAACGGTCTCGTGCTCTCCGGCTCCGGGCTCGAGCAGTTCGACTGGATCTCCGCCGCCGGAACGGCCGAGTCGAACGGCATCCAGATCACCGCCGGGGCGAAGGGGGGGCCGGGCGGCACGACCTACACCTCCGAGCTCGTGAACGCGCTCCCGGCCGGCGCGTGGGCCGACGTCTCGTTCAACAATCTCGAAGCGGGCATTCGCAAGATCCTGACGACGCTCGGCTCGACCCCCGGCTTCTCGGCGAAGCGGGCGCAGCTCGAGCAGGCGCTCGGCTTCTC
Organism: Actinomycetota bacterium; assembly: GCA_005883235.1. The sequence goes on along the minus strand of VAYE01000212.1, from coordinate 3,971 downwards.
GGTCGAGAACGACCTCCTGCCGCTCTTCGCCGGCGAGGGCGCGCTCGCGGTGTACCCGGGCGCGGCCGGCAGCAGGATCCCGGCGATCGACTTCGTGCTCAAGGTGAACGACGAGGCGAAGGCGCAGCGCGTCCTCCAGCGGATCGGCGCCCTGGCGCGGCTCGGCAAGATCGGCACCGTCCGAACGGTCACGGTCGGCGGCGTGACGGCGACCGAGCTTCGCCCGGCGAGCGCGAACGTCTCGATCTACTTCGCGCTCTCGAAGGGCATGATCATCGTGACCAACAGCCAGTCGGCGCTCGGCGCGATCGGCGGGGGCGGCACGAAGCTCGCCGACGACCCGCTGTTCAAGGAGGCGCGCGCCGGGGCGAAAGCGCCGGACAAGACGAGCGGCTTCGTCTACGTCAACCTCCACGCCTCGCTGAGCACGCTTCTCAACCTGGTCGCGCGCTCGGCTCCGTCCAGCAGCCTCGCCGAGGTCCGAGCCAACACGGCGCCGCTCCAATCCTTCTTCCTGTACTCGACGAAGGACGGCGACGTGAGGCGCGCGGGCGGCTTCCTCGAGATCAAGTAGCCCGTGGCGCGCGACTTCCTCTTCACCTCCGAGTCGGTCACGGAGGGGCATCCGGACAAGGTCGCAGACCAGGTCTCGGACGCCGTGCTCGACGCGGTCCTCACGGGCGACCCGGGCGGCCGCGTGGCCTGCGAGACGCTGATCACGACCGGGCTCGTCGTCGTCGCAGGCGAGATCACGACCGAGATCTACGTCGACGTCTCCAACATCGTCCGCGACACGATTCGCAGGATCGGCTACACCGACTCCGAGTTCGGGTTCGACGCCAACACGTGCGGCGTCGTGGTCGCGATCGACCCGCAGTCGCCGGACATCGCCCTCGGCATCGACTCGTCCTACGAGGTGCAGCACGACCCGGGCGACGACGATCCGCTCGACGCGGTCGGCGCCGGCGACCAGGGGATGATGTTCGGGTACGCGACGAACGAGACCCCGGAGCTGATGCCGCTCCCGATCATGCTCGCCCACAAGATCTGCCGGCGCCTGGCGGGCGTCCGGAAGTCGGAGCAGCTCAAGTACCTGCGGCCGGACGGGAAGGCGCAGGTGACGATCCGCTACGAGGTCGACGACCTCGGCCGCCAACGGCCCGTCGAGATCGAGCGCGTCCTCGTCTCGACGCAGCACGCGGACGGCGTCGACGCGGAGACGATCAAGGAGGACGTGATCGAGCACGTCCTACACCCGGTGCTTCCGCGGGAGCTCTACGACGAGAGCCGCTTCGCCGAGCGCGACTTCGTCTACGTGAACCCGACGGGCAAGTTCGTCCTGGGCGGCCCGATGGGAGACACGGGCCTCACCGGCCGGAAGATCATCGTCGACACCTACGGCGGCGCATCGCGACACGGCGGCGGCGCCTTCTCGGGCAAGGACCCGACGAAGGTCGACCGCTCGGCCGCCTACGCCGCGCGCTACGTCGCGAAGAACGTCGTCGCGGCCGGACTCGCCGACCGCTGCGAGGTCAACGTCGCCTACGCGATCGGCGTCGCGCATCCGGTCTCGATCGCGATCACCACCTTCGGGACCGAGCGGATCGCCCCCGATCGCATCGAGGCCCTCGTCCGCGAGCACTTCGACCTCCGGCCGGCGGCGATCCTGCGCGATCTCGAGCTGCGCCGGCCGATCTTCGAGAAGACTGCGTCATACGGGCACTTCGGCCGCGACGACCACGACTTCAGCTGGGAGCGCGTCGACCGGGCGGAAGCGCTACGGAAGGCGGCCGGCCTGGAGCCGCGGCCCGCCAGCGAGGTCGAGCGAGACCCCGACGCCGAAGCGCCGCTGGCCGCCTACGACGTGCACGACGCCTAAGCGGCGCGGCGAACGAACAAACCCGCCGCGGCCTTCTCGCCGACCGCGCGCTCGGAGCCGTTCAGGCGGACGGTGAACTGGCCGGCCGCGGGCTGGACCTCTTTGACCTCGATCTCCGTGCCGGGGGAGAGTCCCTGGTCGTAGAACCAGTGCAGGAGCTCCCCGTCGTGCTCGGCGAGGCGGACGATCGTCGCCCGCGCGCCGGGCTCGAGCTCCGAGAGCGGCGCCAGCTCGGGGTTCTCGGCCTGCTCGAGGGCCGGGTCGACCGGCCAGCCGTGCGGGCAGCGCTCGGGGCCGCCGAGCCGGCGGTCGATCCGCTCGATCATCTCCTCGGTGAAGGTGTCGCCGAGCTCGTCCGCGTGGACGTGGGCCTCAGCCGCCGTGTAGCCCATGAAGTCGGTGAGGAGGCGCTCGATGATCCGGTGCTTGCGGACGACGCGCTCGGCGCGCGCGCGGCCTGTCTTGGTGAGGAGCGCCTCCTTGTGCTTGCCCCGCTCGATGAGGCCCTCGCCCTCGAGCCGCTTCAGCATCTCACCGGCTGAGGCGCGCGAGACGCCGAGCATCTCGGCGACGCGCGAGGCGAGCGGAAGCGAGCCGCCGGCCTGCGGCGTGTACTCGCCGATCGGGAAGGCGAGGAAGTAGATCGTCTCGAGGTATTCGTCGATCGAGTGGCCTTGCGCCACCGGCTCACCTCCCGCCCGCCATCATAGTTTGGGCCTCCTGTAAGGTGACCCTTACATTGTCGACCACCCAGATTCTCCTGCTCGGCGCCGTCGCCGGCCTGACGATCTTCATCGGCCTGCCCGTCGGGCGGATGCACAGCCTCGACCCGCGCCTCAAGTGCTTCCTGAGCTCGACAGCGACCGGGATCCTGCTGTTTCTGCTCTGGGACGTCTTGACCTCCGCGTTCGGCCCAGTCGAGGCGGCGCTCAGGGCCGGTCACGACGGTCGCTTCGCCTGGCTCGCGACCCTGCTGACGATCGGCTTCGCGATCGGGCTCCTGACGCTCGTGGGCTACGACGCGTGGATGAAGCGCCGCCGGCGGAAGGCTTTCGTCAGCGCCGGCGCGGCCGCCGTGACGGACTACGAGCACCACTTCGCGGGGCTGTCCCCGGCGCGCTGGCTCGCCGTCTTCATCGCGACCGGGATCGGCCTCCACAACTTCTCCGAGGGGCTCGCGATCGGTCAGTCGGCCGCGCGCGACGAGCTCAGCCTCGCGCTCGTCCTGATCATCGGCTTCGGCCTGCACAACGCGACCGAGGGCTTCGGGATCGTCGCCCCGCTCGCGACCGAGCCGCAGGCTCCGAGCTGGGGCTTCCTCGCGCTGCTCGGGTTGGTCGGCGGCGGGCCGACCTTCCTCGGAACGCTCCTCGGCCAGGCGTGGGTGAGCGAGAGCCTCTCCGTCGCGGTGCTGGCCCTCGCCGCGGGCTCGATCCTCTACGTGGTGATGGAGCTCCTGAACGTGAGCCGCGCATTCGGATCCAAGAGCGCGACGACGTGGGGGATCCTCCTCGGCCTCTTCCTCGGCTTCGGCAGCGACTTCATCCTGATCGCCGCCGGCGCCTAGCGCTCGCCGACGAGCACGGCGAGGTCTCGGCGCGCCCACGTGACACGCGGCCTGAGGCCCGCCTCGCGCAGCCACTGGAGCTGGTCCGGCACCGGATCGGGGAGGTCGAAGCCCGGCGTGCAGGGGATGACGGCGTCTTCGGGGCGCTCGGGGACGACCACGTCGGCAAGGACGAAGCGGCCGCCGGGCCGGAGCACGTCCGCCACTCGCCGGAACAGATCGGCCTTTCCGGCCGAGTCGAGGTGGTGCACGGCCAGGGCGGACACGACGAGGTCGAACGGGCCCTCAGGAAGCGGATCCTCGAGCCGCCGGATGAGCAGCTCGGCGTCAGGCAGGACCTCGCGGGCACGGGTCAGCATCTCCGCGCTCGAGTCGATGCCGACGAGGTGCGCGTCCGGGTGGAGCGCCAGGAGGCGGCCGGCGGTCTCGCCGGTTCCGGTGCCGAGCTCCAGGATCCGCCGTGCCCGCGTGCCCTTCGTCTCGCGAGCGACTTCGTCCTGCAGCTCCTCGTAGCCCGGGATCTCG
>VAYE01000211.1 GCA_005883235.1 Actinomycetota bacterium | reverse complement strand
TCCGAGCTCGGCGTCCTCATCGGCCGGCACGGGCAGACGATCGACGCGATCCAGTACCTCGCGAATGCGATCGCGTACCGCGCCTTTCCGGAGGACCGCAAGGAGGTGGTCGTCGACGCGGCCGGCTACCGCGAGCGCCGGCGGGCGACCCTCGAGTCGCTGGCCGTTCGCAGCGCCGAACGCGCCGTCCGGGCAGGCGAGCCGGTCGAGCTCGAGCCGATGACGGCGATCGAGCGCAAGGTCGTGCACCTCCGGCTCAAGGAGTTCTCCGGGGTCGAGACGTCGAGCGAGGGCGCCGAGCCGAACCGCTTCGTCGTCGTGTCGCCGACGGATTGACGGTCGACGACTGGCTCGCGGCCGTCGTCGCGACGCCCGGGCTGACGGGGATCCGCGACCTCGCGGACGCGCGGCGCGCGCTCGTCGAGGACTCCCTGCGCGCACTCGACGTCGTCTCCCGCTTCGAGGGACCGATCGTAGACGTCGGCTCGGGCGGCGGAGCCCCCGGGATTCCGCTCGCGCTCGCGCTGCCCCGCCGCGAGGTGACGCTGCTCGAGTCGAACGCACGGAAGTGCGAGTTCTTACGCACGTGGGCGCCGCCGAATGCTCGCGTCCTGCAGGGGCGCGCGGAGGAGCAGGAGGTGGACGTGTACGGCGTCGCCGTCGCGAAGGCGCTCGCTTCGCCGCCGGTGGCCGCCGAGTGGTGTCTGCCGCTCGTGACTCCGGGGGGCGCGGTCGTCCTCTACGTCGGTCCGAGCGCGGACGCGAAAGCTGTGGCTTGGGTGGCGGAGCTGCTCGCGGGCCGGCTCGTCGAGAGCGCGCCCGGCCTGCTGGTGCTGCGTAAGGAGGCGCCGACGCCACCGGGTTTTCCGCGCCGCTCGGGCGTCGCCCGGAAACGTCCTCTCGCCTGAATAGCCTTGGGCTCGTGCCGGGGACGATCTACGCGCTCGCGAACCAGAAGGGCGGCGTCGGAAAGACGACGACGGCGATCAACCTGGCCGCCTGTCTCGCGGAGGCCGGCGAGCGCGCGCTCGTCGTCGACCTCGACCCGCAGGCGAACGCGACCTCCGGCCTCGGAGAGCACGCGAACGGGAGCTCGAGCTACGACCTTCTCGACGGCGCTGCGCTCGAGGGGCTCGCGCGGCCGACGCGCTTCGCAAATCTCGATCTCGTCCCGGCGAAGGCCGATCTGGCCGGCGCTGTCGTCGAGCTCGCCCGTCACGGTGACGGCGAGCGCTACCTCGCGCAATCGCTCGCCCGCGCACGGGAGACATACTCGTTCGTCTTCTTGGACTGCCCGCCGTCGCTCGGCCCGCTGACGGTGAACGCGCTCGCCGCGGCAGATCGCGTGCTCGTTCCCGTGCAGGCCGAGTACTACGCGCTCGAGGGCCTGACGCAGCTCGTGCACTCCGTGAACCTCGTCCGCACACGTCTGAACCCGAAGCTTGCGCTCGGCGGCCTCTTGCTCACGATGGTGGACGGACGCACGCGCCTTGCGGCGGACGTGGTGGCCGAGGTGCGGCGGCACTTCGGGCCGCTCGTCTTCCACACGACCGTGCCGCGCTCGGTCCGCCTGGCCGAGGCGCCGAGCCACGGTCTCCCCGCAATTGCGTACGACCCGCGCTCGGCCGGCGCCGATGCGTACTGGAAGGTGGCGATGGAGCTTGTCGAGCGGCGCCGCCCGAGGCCACCGACGGCCTCGCCGGCTCGATCAAGGCGCAGGGCCTGCTCCAGCCGATCGTCGTCCGGCCCCGGCCGGAGGGAGGCTACGAGCTCATCGCAGGCGAGCGGCGCTGGCGGGCTGCGCGACAGGCCGGGGTCGAGAGCGTCCCAGCGCTCATCCGCGAGGCCGACGACCGAGACTCGCTCCTGCTCGCGCTCGTCGAGAACGTGGCCCGGGAGCAGCTGTCCGCTGTGGAGGAAGCGCGCGCCTACGCCGTGCTCCTCGACGAGTTCGGTCTCACCCTCGGCGATGTGGCGGAGCGCGTCGGCCGGTCGAAGCCGGCCGTCTCGAACCGGCTTCGCCTGCTCGAGCTTCCGGACGAGGTGTTGTGGATGGTGGCCCGCGGCGAGCTCACCGAAGGGCACGCGCGCGCCGTGCTCGGCGTGCCTGATCACGCAGGCCGCCGCCGGTTGGCGCGCAGGATCGCTCGCGAGGGACTCTCCGTCCGCGCCGCCGAGCGGGCCGCGGCCGCGGCAGGAGCGCGGAGACGTCCTCGGGTCGCTGCGCCGGTCGATCCAGCGCTTGCTGAGCGGGCGCGCGCGGCGGCCGAGCTGCTGACCGGGCGTGACGTACGGCTCAAGGCCGGCCGGCTCGAGATCGCGTTCGCCGACGAGCATGAGCTCGCGGAGCTCGTCGAGGCGCTCGAGCGCGCGGGTTGAGCTGCCCCCGTATCCAGCGCCCCGGGGCGCTCGTTGTCCCTAGGAGATGCTCGGTCTCTGGCTCCAGGACCTCGAGTCGTTCGAGGCCATTTCGCAGAACGACGAAGCGCGCCAGATCTTTCTGCGGATGGCGGCGATGAGCCAGACCGGGCGGACGGGTTCCCTCCTGACCGAGATCGCGCACGACGACGAGCTTGACGACGACACGAAGGGCACGCTCACGGAGCTGGCCCGGGACCGGTCGTTTCTCCTCGCCGTCGAGGACTATCTGCAGCGGACCCGGCTCGTTCACTGAAAGGGCGACGGGCTACACTGGCGCCCGCGCGGGCGATTAGCTCAGTCGGTTAGAGCGCCGCTCTGATAAGGCGGAGGTCCGTGGTTCGAATCCACGATCGCCCACCTCTCACCGTCTCTCAGGTCTCGGCCGACGCCGCGGTGCAGTCCGCGTCGGAGGGCGTGGGCGGCAGTTCGGTGTCCTCCCGCGCCTCCTTGCACTGATCAGCGTTGAGTTTGCACGCTGGGATGAGGGCTTCCCGGCTTGATACCCGACGAGCGAACCGTCAGTTCAGGGGATCCCGACACCTCGGTGCGCCGGCCGATGAAGAGCTTGCACCACCACTCTGCGGCTCACATGCAACTCGGCTCACTCGTCACCTACGAGGGGCGCCCGTACTACCTGCGCGGGCTCGACCCCATGAGCGTGTCCGACCGGCGCGCGGAGCTCGAGGACGCCTTCACCGGCGCGCGCGTCTCGGTTCCGCTCGACGAGGTCGTGGACGGCAAGAGCCGCGACGGCGAGCAAGGTTCGGCGCGAGAGGCCTGAGCTAACATCACTGCGGGTCTCGCATGCACGAGATGGTCATCTACGGGGTCAGCTTCGACCTGGTCGGCAAGCAGCCGATCGTCCTTCTGAAGACCGCCGACGGGAACAAGTTCCTCCCGATCTGGATCGGCCATCCCGAAGCCGCGGCGATCCTGATGAAGCTCCAGGGAGCGACGACGCCACGGCCGATGACGCACGACCTCGTCACCGAGATGCTCTCGCAGCTCGACGCCCAGGTCGTCCGGATCACGGTCACCGAGCTCCGCGACAGCACCTTCTACGCGCAGATCACCGTCGCGCAGGACGGGTCGGAGATCGAGATCGACTCCCGCCCGTCGGACGCGATCGCGCTCGCGATCCGGGCCGAGGCGCCGATCTTCGTCGCCGACCGCGTGATCGAGGAGTCGGCGATCGAGTTCGAGGGCGAGGAGGTGAACGAGGAGGAGATCGTCTCCGAGTTCAAGCAGTTCCTGGAGAACGTCTCCCCCGACGAGTTCGCGGTCGAAGAAGAGGAGGGCGACTAACTAGCCTTCGGCTCCTCGGCCCGCGCCACCTCGCGCTTCGTCAGGTCGAGGATCTCCGTGAAGAGCTCGCGTAGCCCGTCCGCCGAGAGTGGGCCGCGGTTCGCGCGCATCAGGTAGTTGAGCATCCACTCCTCGCGCTCGAGGTCGACGAACTCGAGTCCTCGCTCCTGCTTGTAGCGCTTCAGCCGCGCCACGAGCTTGAGGCGCGTGTTGATCGTCTCGACGAGCGAGCGGTCGGCGTCCGAGATCTGCTCACGCAGCTGCCGGATCTGAGGGTCAGGAGGCATCGCTTGCGATGCCGTCATCAGGACGCGGGGGCTTTGCTCGTGCGTCTGTCTGAAACGACCGGTCGATGCCCATGTGCCCAGTCACGCGGCCAGGCTAGTAGACGTAGACGGTCTCGCCGTACGAGTTCGTCTGGAAGAGGTAGGGGGCGATCCACATCGGCACGCGGACGCAGCCGTGGCTCGCCGGGTACGGCGGCACGGTCGGGTTCCCGTGCACCGCGTAGCCGCCCGTGAAGTACATGGGATCGAAGAGCGTGCCGAGCGGGCTCGGGTCGAAGCCCACGACCTTGCGGTAGATGGCGAAGTGGCCGACCGGCGTGAAGTAGCCGGGGATGCCGGCGGTCGAGACGGGGACGATCAGCGCCACTTGGCCGCCGCGGACGACGTACAGCACCTGGTGGCCCTTGTCGATCTCGAGGTGGTCGGCCGGGCTGGAGTAGCGGATGTGCGGCAGGCGCGGCCTTGCGAGCGCACGCCACGTTGCCGTGTCGGCGACGCCGGTTCGCGGCAGACCCTGCACCTTCTGGAAGGCGTAGAGGCTGTCGATCAGCTCGCCGCCGAAGGTCGACGTGCGGCGAACGGCGTAGTGGAGTGCGGCGAGGCTCGAGATGAGACGGGCGACGGTCGGCCCGCTCGAGCCCGGACGTAGGGTCGGCAGGAAGAGGCGGATCGAGAACGTGCGCGAGGCGCGGGCGAAACCTGGGCGCGGGGTCGTCGTGACGGCGACGCGGTAGGCGGCCGTGCGTGACGAGTCGAGCGCGATCCTGGCCGGCCGGCCGAAGGTTCGCGACACGCGCAGCGTCCCGTTCTTCCAGATCCGCACCGAGACCTGACCGGCGGCGGCCGGAGCGAGCTGCGTGACGACCGCGAGCGGCGTGCCCACCGCTCCGGAGCCGTCGAAGCGGGCGACGAGCCGCGGCCGGACGAGCACCGAGACCGCGCGCGAGACGACGCCCTGATACCGGACCTGCCAGGGGCCGGGGCTGAGCAGAAGCGGACGCATCCGGAAGCGCCCGCCGCGCTTCAGGGGCGCCGAGCCGACGAACCGGGCGCCGCGGTACAGGCGGACGCGGCCGGTCTCGGCCGGCACGAGTCGCCCTGCGAACAGGAGCGGCTTGCCGTAGCGACCGCTGTGGCGAACGGAGAGCGCGAGGGCGAGCGAGTCGACCCCGAGCCGCTCGGTCGTCGTCGACCCGTCGGCTTGGGTCACCGTCAGCGTGATTGCGAAGCGGCCCGCGCCGAACGTGTGGCTCACGCTCGCCCCGTCGGCGGACGCACCGTCGCCGAAGTCCCAGTGGTACGAAGCGGCAGCGCACGAGGCGGTGAAGGTGACGGCGAAGGGCGCCGCGCCCCTGGGCGCGCTCGCCTGCGCGCACGTCGCGCGCTCCTGCGCGGAGGCGCTCGCCGAAGCGAGGGCGATCGGGAGGGCGAGGAGAAGGGCTGCACGGCGCACGGGCCGCGCATATTGCCTGCTCAGGCGAAGAAGTTCAATGCCCCCGTGTGGAAGAACTTGACCGCGACGAGCAGGACGACCGTGTTGTAGAGGGCGTGCAAGATCAGCCCCGGGTACACGCTTCGGGTCCGGCTGCGCAGGTAGGCGAGGCACATCCCGAAGACGACGAGCGGCGGCAGCGCCTCGACGAGCCCGTGCGCGAGGCCGAACGCGATCCCCACGACGACGATCGCCACGGGCCGGCCGAATCGCTCGAGCAGCGTGAAGCCGAGGCCGCGAAAGGTGAGCTCCTCGACCAAGGGCGCGATCAGCGCGACGACGACGAAGTTGGCGGCGAAGGCGCCCGCGTGCGCTGGCTCCCAGCGCGTCGGCGACAGCCCCTGCTCCTTGTCCGGGTGGAGCAACGGATCGAGCACGGCGGAGACGACGAGGATGACAATCGCGGTGCCGAGCGCGATCGCACCTGCGCGGCCCCACGAGTCCGGCCGCCGCAGCGCGAACGCCTCGCGCTTCGACAGGCCGCGCGCGACGAGCAGCATCAGGCCGAGCAGGATCACGAACTGGGTCAGGCCGCCGACGAACTGGTCCCAGCGGTAGAGCGGCTCCTTCGGCAGCTTGCCTCCGGTGAATCGCCCGACGTAGCCGAGCGCGGCGAGGATGCCGACGATCGCCGCCCACGCGACGAGGCGCCCCGTGCCCGGCCGCGCGCTCACGCGAGCCTGGCCGGAAGATCGGCGAGCGGCGCCGCCGCGAAGTGCATGCCCGCGGCGCGGGCGCCCTCCTCGTCGGCCTCGGCGTCGCCGACGTGAAGCGCGCGAGACGCTGACACGCCGAGCCGCTCCAGCGCGAGCTCGAAAATCCGTGGA
>VAYE01000210.1 GCA_005883235.1 Actinomycetota bacterium | reverse complement strand
GCGGCGTTCGCGATCGCGAACGAGAGCATCGCGCCGAACGAGTACATCGTCCCGAGGAAGTCGATCTTCCCGGGCAGGAGCGTGAGGACCGAGACGCCGCCCGAGAAGACGAGGAGCGTCAACCAGGGCGTCTTGAAGCGCGGATGGAGGTGGCGGAAGCGCTCCGGGAGCTGCCGGTAGCTCGCCATCGCGTACGTGATCCGCGACGAGCCGATCACACCCGCGTTCGCGGCGATGATCAGGATCGTCCCCGCGAGGATCCCGACGTAGTAGCGGAGACCGGTGAAGACGAAGCCGTGCAGGCCGATGTGGCTGACGACACCGAGCACCGGATCGGCCTCGAAGCCGCCCTTCGAAGGCGGAAGGCCGAGTAGCGTCCGGTGGTGCCGCACCGGCAGCGCCATGAGCGCGATCGACGGCAGCGTGAGATAGATCGCGAAGACCGCGCCCGCGACGAGCTTGTAGGCGCGGGGCACGTCTCGTGGCGGGTCCCGCGTCTCCTCGGCGAGGTTGGAGATCGTCTCCATCCCCGTGTACGCGATCATCGCGATCGGGA
>VAYE01000209.1 GCA_005883235.1 Actinomycetota bacterium | reverse complement strand
GGAAGATCAGCGCCGCCCCGATCAGCACGAGCAGGAGCTGCGTCGAGAAGTCGAGGACGGCGAGGATGATGTTGAGCCGTGCCGCCTCCCGCAGCCCGAAGATGTTCAGCGCGACGAGGATCGCGATCACCGTCGCGCCGCCGACCACGTCCCAGGGCGGCGTCCGCAGCGGCCCCCAGAACACCGACAGGTAGTGGGGGACGAAGAACGCCGAGATCGAGATGGTGACGACGTAGTTGAGCATCTGGGCCCACGCCGCCCCGAACGAGAAGACCTCGTTGAAGGCGTGCCGCGCGAAGCTCGACGAGCCGCCGGCCTCGGGGAAGCGAACGGTCCCTTCGGCGTAGGTGGCCGCCGTCGCGACGAAGAAGAGGCCCGCGATCACGAAGACGACGGGCGTGAGCCCGAGCGCGAAGGACGCTGCCAGGCCGAGGGCGTAGTAGATCGACGAGCCGACGTCGCCGTACGCGGTCGAGAAGAGGGCCGGGGTCCCGAGCACCCGCTCGAGCCCGTGCTGGCGCCGCCGCCTCGAGGACGGCGGCCGGTAGCCGTCGCCGTCCGAGCCCACGGGCTCACGCTAGATCCGGCTTCGCTAAGCGCTTCTTAGGGTTTCGACCCGCGGGCTGAAGAAGCTCTTAAGACGGATTCACGAGCCGGTAGCCGACCCCCGGCTCGGTGAGGAGGTAGCGCGGCCGGGCCGGATCGGGCTCGATCTTCCGTCGCAGGTGCGAGACGTACACGTGGAGGTAGTTCGACTCCTCGCGGTAGGCCGGCCCCCAGACCTCCCGGAGAATCGCGGGATGCGTGAGCAGCTTGCCCTCGTTCCGCATGAAGAGCCGCAGCAGGTCGTACTCGTTCGGCGTCACGGCGACCTGCGTGCCGTCGACCGAGAAGAGGTGCTTCTCGAGGTCGAGCCTGAGCCGGCCGACCTCGAGCACCGGCTCCCCGGAGGGAGCCGTGCGCCGGAGCGCCGCCCTCAGGCGGGCGAGCAGCTCCTCGACGCTGAAGGGCTTCGTGACGTAGTCGTCGGCGCCCGCGTCGAGCGCCGCCACCTTCTCGTCCTCCTCGCCGACGGCCGAGAGGACGAGGATCGGCGCGCTGCTCCAGCCGCGAAGCTCGCGGCAGACGTCGGTGCCGCGCCCGTCAGGGAGCAGGAGATCGAGGATGACGGCGTCGGGGGGGCGCGCGGCTGCGCCGGCGAGCGCGTCGGCCGCGGTGGCCGCCGTGTCGACCGCGTAGCCCGCGGCGCGGAGCTTGAGCTGGAGGGCGCGGAGGATCTGCGGCTCGTCGTCGACGACGAGCACGCGCGCTCCGCTCACGTCGTCGCCGCCCTCGCCTGCGCGACCGGGAACGCGACGGAGAACGACGCGCCCCGGCCGGGCTCGGACTCCGCCCAGACCCGGCCGCCGTTCGCCTGCACGAAGCCGCGCGCGATCGCCAGCCCGAGGCCGGTGCCGTCGCCGGCAGGGCTGCCCCGCTCGAACGCGTCGAAGATCCTGTCGACGACGCGACGCGGGATCCCCGGCCCGTGGTCGACGATGCGGACGACGACCTCGCCGTTCCGCGCCTCGACCTCGACGGCGACCCGTTCCTCGGGCGGCGAGAACTTGAGCGCGTTCTCGAGCAGGTTCACGAGCGCCCGCTCGACCTGCGCCGCGTCGACCGAGACCGGTGGCGACTCGGCGGGGAGCTGCACGTCGATTCGCTCGCCGGCGGGGCCGAGCGACTCGAGGGCGCGGGCGACGAGGCCGTCCGCCGTCCAGAGCTCCGGCCGCGGATTCGCGGCTCGGGCCTCGAGCCGCGAGAGGTCGAGCACGTTCGCGACGAGGCGCGTCAGGCGTTCCACCTCCGCGCGTACGGTGGCCACGAGCTCGGAGCGCTCGACCTGGGAGAGCTCGCCGGTCTGGAGCACCTCGCCCGCCGCCCCGATTGCGGTCAGGGGCGAGCGGAGGTCGTGGCTCAGCGTCCGGAGGATCGTCGTCTTCACGGCGTCGCTTCGGCGGAGCGCCTCGGTCTCGACGGCCCGCCGCCCGAGCCGCTCCCGGTCGGCCGCGTAGGCGAGGAGCGTCGCGAGGGCGCCGAGCACGCGCACGAGGATCGCCGGGGCAGGCGCGGCCTCGCCGGGCAGGAAGACCGTGCCGATCCGGCGCTCGCCGGCGACAAGGGCGTGAGCCGCCTCGCCCATTTCCGCCCGTCGCAGCGAGTCGAGCTCGATGCGGGCCGAGCGTGTCCCGAGCACGTCCGCGACGCGGCGGCCGATCTCCCCGAGCTGGCTCTGCACGGACGCCGCCTCGAGGAGCCTCACCGACACCTCGGCCGCGAACTCGGCTTCCCGCCGGCGCTGCTCGGCGTCCTCGGCCCGCCGCCGGCCGCGGGCGGCGAGCTCGCTGACGACGACGGCGGTCGTCAAGTAGACGGCGAGGGCGACCCAGTTCTCCGAGTCGCGGAGCCGGAACGAGTGCACGGGCTCGAGGAAGAAGAAGTTGAAGGCGAGCATGCTCGCGACCGCGACCGGGAGCGCGTAGCGCAGGCCCCAGAGCACCGCGACGGGCAGAACCGCGAGCAGGTAGAGGACGCCGAGGCTGACCGTGGGCGCGACGGGTCGGAGCGCGAAGACCGCTCCGGTGACGACCGTGAGCGCGCCGAGGCTCGCGAGTGCAGGGATGAGACGGCGCATAAGCCCGTTCTCACGAAGGATAGGCCGCCCCTCTAGCCGCGTCGCTCGATCGTCCGGACGTCGCGGACGAGCAGGACTGCGAGTGTCGCGGTCAGGCTGACCGCCGCCGCCCCGAGCATCGTCTCGCGCGTGCCGATCGCCTGCGCGATCGGGCCGGCGGCGGCGAGACCGAGCGGGATCAGGGCGAACGAGCCGAGCGCGTCGTAGGACGACACGCGCGAGAGCTTCTCCTGCGGGATCTCCTGTTGCAGCGTCGTGTCCCACAGGATCCCGAAGAGCTCTATCCCGATGCCGGCCAGCGCGGCGCCCGCGAGGACCCCGACGAGCGCGGTCGGAACCGAGAGCACGAGCAGGAACGGCAGCGTGAGCAGGAAGCCGAGCGTCGCAGCGAGCAGGAGCCGCTGCGGGCGGAAGCGGAGCAGGATCAGCCCGCCCGCGACGAGGCCGAGCGACTGGGCGGTCAGGACGAATCCCCAGGCGGTCGGCCCGCCGAGGTGAGCTTTGGCGATCGCGGGACCGAGCACGTACTCGCACCCCTGCTCGGCCGCGTTGACGAAGCCGAACTGCGCCACGATCGCCCACAGCCACGGCCGGGAGCTGAACTCGCGCCACCCCTCGTGGAGCTCGGCGACGAAGCTCGAGCCCTCCATGCGCAGGCTCGCGGGAATGCGCATGAAGCCGATGAAGAGCGCGGCGAGCAGGAAGCTGGCCGCGTCGCAGGCGATCGCGGTTCCCGGGTTCGTGGCCCCGACGACGAGCCCGCCGAGCGCCGCGCCGCCGATGAAGCTGCTGTTCAGCCCGAGGCGGAGCAGTGCGTTCGCGCTCTGCAGCATCGATCTCGGGACGGTCTGCGGGACGATCCCGGTCGAGGCCGGGAAGAAGAAGGCCGAGCTCGTGCCGTTCAACGCTGCGAGCACCGCGAGGTGCCAGATGCGGGCGTGGCCCGAGAGGAGGAGGAGGGCCACAGCGGCCTGCCCGCGCGGCGAGCACGTAGCCGAGGTCGGCCTTCGAGCCGGTGAGGTCGAGGACGGCGAAGGCGAGCGCGACGTTCGCGAACGCGTTGCCGACGATCGACGTCGTCCGCCCGAGGAAGAGCAGCCGGAACTCGCGCTGGCCGAAAGGTCCGCGAAGCACGGGCGAGTAGCCTAGGGGCCGTGTCGACCGTCGCAGTCGTCGGCCTCGGGGCTATGGGGAGCCGCATCGCGCGCCGCCTCCTGGACGCCGGCCACGAGCTCGTCGTCTGGAACCGGACGGCCGAGAAGGCCGCACCGCTGGTCGAGGCGGGGGCCGTCGCCGTTGCGAGCCCCGCGGAGGCGGCGGAGCGCGCAGAGGTGGTGATCACGATGGTCGCGAACCCGGCGGCGCTTCGGGAGGTCACCGAGGGCGAGGCGGGAGTCGCGGCGGGGATGGGCGAGGCGACGGCGATCGAGATGTCGACGGTCGGGCCGGACGCGGTGAAGCGGCTGGCTTCAGTCCTGCCGGAGGGCGTCGGGCTGCTCGACGCCCCCGTGCTGGGAAGCCGAGCGGAGGCCGACGCGGGATCGCTGCGGATCTTCGTCGGCGGTCCGAAGGAGCTCGCCGAGCGCTGGATGTCGCTCCTCTCCGTGCTGGGCTCGCCTCTGCACGTGGGCCCGTTGGGCTCGGGCGCGGCCGCGAAGCTCGTCGCGAACACGACGCTGGTCGGGACGATCGGCGTCCTCGGCGAGGCTTTGGCGCTCGCGGAGGGGTTGGGCCTGTCCCGCGCAAGGACGCCGAGCTCGTCACCGGCGCGGGTCTCGAGCTTCCGCTGACCGAGGCAGCCAGGGCCTGGCTCGCACAAGCGGACGAGGCCGGGTGGGGCGATCGCGACTACTCGGCTGTCCTGGCCTGGATCCTCGCGAGGGCCGCGCGGGCAGCCCCGCGCGGCCCGACACGTCGCAGTTAGTAGCCGCCGCCTCCGCCGCCGCCTGAGCCGCCGCCGCTGTAGGTCATGACGAGAACGAGTACGACGACGATCGCGATCAGGATCAGGGCGAGCACGAACCAGCGTGGACGAACGAATCCGGTTCTGCCGGCCTGTTGCTCGTGGTGTGTGGTCACGCGACCACCCCTTTCGCCTTGTATGCAGGGACGATTCCCCTGGAAAGGGCGCTCAGACGCGCACCGAGATGTCGCTTACGTCGCGAGCGAGGCTGGGGAGACGGCGAGCAGGTAGGACCGGCCGTTACGGACGAGGAAGCCTTCGCGCTCGAGCGCGCCGATCGCAGACGTCACGGTCTCGCGCGCTGAACCGACCGACTGCCCGAGGAGCTCGTGCGTGAGCGGCAGGTCGACGCGCACGCCTTCCGGCACGACGCGCCCGTGAAGGCGCGCCAGCTGGACGAGCTTCTCCCTCAGACGCTCGGCATGAGCGACGTTCGCGAACTGGGCGAGGCTCTCCTGGCGCTCCCAGAGCGCGCTGACGAGCGCACCGAAGATCGCCTCTGCGGCCGCTGGGACCTCGAGCAGCGCCCGCCGCGCTTCGGCGGTGATCGCGATCAGCGCAGAGTCGGCGAGAGCGGTCAGCTGCTCGCCTGGTCTCGGCGGCGCGAGGACCCCGCCGTCGACAGCGAGGGCGAGCACCATGCGCCTGGTCGCGCGGGGCGCGGAGGCGACGACCAAGATCCCCTCCTCGACGAGCAGGAGCGACGCGTTGGGGACGTCGTCGTGAGCGCAGATGTCGCCCACGCGAAGGGCGACCGTCGGACACTTTGCAAGGAGACGCGCAATCTGATGCCGCTCGATCGGCTCCAGCGTCGTAACGAGATGGCTCATCCGGGTCCCCGGAAGGGCTACGCAGAGGACAGCGGAGCGGATTTCGGCCTAGAATCGCGCGGCTGTGGCGAAGCTCCTCGTTCATGTGACCCATGGCCCCGAGCACCCGACGAGGGCCGCACTCGGCTTCCTGGTCGCGAGGGCGGCGATCGAGGAAGGGCACGAGGTGTCGCTCTTCCTCGCCGGAGACGCGGTCCAGCTCCTCCGCGACGCCGTCCTCGACAACCTGAGCGGGCTCGGAACAGGAAGCCTGAGAGAGTCGTACGAGGCGATCGTGGCCGGAGGCGGCCGCTTCTACCTGTCGGGCATGTCGAGCCAGGCGCGTGGGGTGACGCCGGCCGAGGTGGACGGCAAGCCCGTCGAGATGGCGATGCCCAAGGTGCTGGTGCAGCTCGCGTTCGAGCACGACCGCGTGCTGACCTACTAGCTACTACTAGTAGGAGGGGCGAAACGACTAGCGAAACGCTCCGACGAGAGTAGGATCGTGCCATCACCAGGCGACGGATCTTCTACGGCCTCGCCGGAATGTTTGCCTTGCTGGTGGTGGGCACGATTATCGGCCTCATCTGGGCGGACACGAGCAATGTCGCCGGTGCCTTCGCCGTGGTGACGAACATCGTCGGCGCCGTCGGCGTCGTGGCTCTCTTGGTCGCCCTTGCCGTCGTGACTCGTCGTCAGCGGCAGGGTTAGCGGCTACGCCGCGAGCGGGACGGCTCGCGCCCGCGCGAGCGCCTGACTAAGCCCCGCCAGCGTTGGGGTTTCCACTAGCCCTCGCCTCCTCCAGGAGACGCCGGCTGTCGGCAGGCGAAAGGGTGACGACGTGTCCGTTCCGAGAGCGGAACTCCATCCGACCGGAGTCTAGATCGGCCTCCTCAATGGGCAGTAACGCGCAATCCGCGTCGGGCCCGTCGCCACTGGGAGCAAATGAAAAGCCGCCAATTTGCGGCGGCTTTGCGAGGCTGCGGGGCTAGGATTCGAACCTAGACTACCTGATCCAGAGTCAGGCGTCCTACCATTAGACGACCCCGCAACGGTCGTTCCGGGGCCAGTTTAGCCCAGGTTCTCGAGCCGATAGATCGGCACGAGGCGCTTCTCGGCTTC
>VAYE01000208.1 GCA_005883235.1 Actinomycetota bacterium | reverse complement strand
TCGCGACGTCGTCGTCGCCGAGCTCACGGACGCCGTCGGCCCGAGCTGCGAGACCGTCAGCCGCCAGCTCTCACGCGATCCGTTCGCCGACGTACGCGGTCAGCACCAGACGGAGGTCGAGCCGGACAGCTTCGCCGTCGGGTCGACGATCGTGACGACCTTCCAGGCCGGCCGGATGGCGGACGGCGGCGCGTCGGGGATCGGCTTCGCCACCTCCCGGGACGCGGGCTTGCACTGGCGCTCGGGCTTCCTGCCCTCGCTGACGACGGAGTCGCGGCCGCCCGGCGACGCGCCGTCGGCGAGCGACTCGGTCGTCGCGTACGACGCGCAGCACGGCTACTGGCTCGTCGCGACCGTTGCCGAGTCGGAGGTTCGCGTCCGGACGCTCGTCAGCCGCTCGCGCGACGGGACCGCGTGGAGCGCGCCCGTCGTGGCGGCGGGAGACCCGGCCGAGGACGACGACAAGGAATGGATCGCCTGCGACAATGGGCTCACGAGCCCGTTCCGGGGGCGGTGCTACCTCTCGTACCTCGATGCGCGCTCGGCGCAGATCAGGACGCGCGTCTCGACGGACGGCGGGCTCCGCTGGTCGGCCCCCGCGGTCACGGCGCCGGGCACCGACCTCGGCTTCGTGAACGGCGCCCAGCCGGTCGTACAGCCGAACGGGACCCTGGTCGTCGTCTACGACCTCGCCGCCGGGGGCGCTCACTACGCCGACCCGGCCGCGAATCAGATCCAGGCTGTGCGGTCGACCGACGGCGGGCTGACCTTCGGGCCGCCTGTGACCGTCGCGCGCGTGCAGGCGGAGGACGTGCGCGGCATCCGAGCTCCGACGCTTCCGTCCGTGGACGTCGACGCCGGCGGCACGATCTATGCGGCGTGGGGCGACTGTCGCTTCCGCGAGGACTGCGTCGTCGACGACATCGTCGTCTCCAGCTCCCGGGACGGCGTCGCGTGGACCCCGGCAGCGCGCGTTCCGCTCGTCGATCCGGGCTCGGATCTCCAGGCGTTCCTGCCGGGGCTGGCCGTCCAGCCGACGACCGCAGGCGCCACGGCTCGAGTCGCCGTCGTCGCGTACACCCAGCCCGAGTCGTGCGCCTCGGAGACCTGCCCCGGCATCGACGTCGTCTTCGTCTCGTCCCGGAACGGTGGCCGCTCGTGGGCGCGGCCCCGGCGGCTGAACGCCGAGCCGATGGCGATCTCGTGGCTTCCGGACACGGGCATCGGGCGCATGCTCGGCGACTACGTCTCGACCTCATGGGTGCGCGGCCGCGCGATTCCTGTGTTCGCGCTCTCTTCCGAGCCCTTCGGCGGCCACCTGCGCGAGGCGATCTACGCGTCGACGCGGATCGGCTAGCCGAGCGCGGCGCGGAGAGAGGCCACGTAGTCGTGGAGGGCGTGCGGCCCCTCTTCGGCGACCTCGACCGCGCGGGAGCCGACGACCACCCCGTCCGCAAGCTCGGCGGCGCCGTGCGCCTGTTCGGGCGTCGAGATCCCGAAGCCGGCGTAGAGCGGCAGCTCGGTCGCGCGCCGGGCCCGTTCGACCAGGCCGGCCAGCGCGGGGGAGAGGTCGGCGCGCGACCCGGTCGTCCCCATGAGCGTGACGAGGTAGAGCCAGCCGTCCGTGCTCGCGGCTGCTAGTGCGATCCGTTCGTCGGTAGAGGTCGGGGCCACGAGCTGCACGCGGAGGAGCTCCGGCCGTTCCCCCGCGGGCAGGTCGGCCACGATCAGGCTCGTCGCGCCAGCGTCCCGGGCGTCGGCTGCGAAGCGCTCCCAGCCGTAGGCCTCGAGGAGCGACGAGTAGGTCATCGGCACGAGCGGCGTTCCCGGTACGCGCTTCCGCGTGGCGGCGAGACACTCCAGGCAAGCCTTGGTGCGCATGCCGTTCGCAAGTGCGCGCTCGGCGGCACGGCGAATCACGGGGCCGTCGGCCAGCGGATCCGAGAACGGAAAACCGAGCTCGACGAGGTCCGCGCCGCCCGCGACTGCGGCCGCCGCGAGCTCGGGGGTCTCGGGGCCGCACATGAGGTAGACGACGAGCGCCTTCCTCGCTTTCGGCCCACTCTTGTCACTGATCCGGCTCGATCCGTCGGCGGGGTGGCCGCTACGGTGACTCACCCCGTGGGTGGGTGGGGGTTTGGGATGGGATCGCCCACCTGTCCGCTCCGGCCCTCGCCGCTTTGGCCGAGGACTTCGGCCAGGTCCTTGTCGCCGCGGCCGGAGAGGCAGACGAGGATCACCTCCTCGTCGAGTTCCCGGGCCCGCGCCAGCGCGTGCGCGGGCTCGAGCGCAGGGATGATCCCCTCGGTCCGCGCGAGGTCACCGAACGCGGCCAGCGCCTCGTCGTCGGTCGCGCCGACGTACTCGGCCCGCCCCGAGTCCCGCAGGAACGCGTGCTCGGGACCGACGCCCGGATAGTCGAGGCCCGCGGAGATCGAGTGCGCGTCGAGCACCTGGCCGTCCTCGTCCGCGAGGAGCGAGGAGCGCGCGCCGTGCAGCACCCCGGAGCGGCCCGTCCCGAGCGAGGCGGCCCCGGCGGCCTCCACGCCTAGGAGCCGCACCTCCGCGTCGCCGAGGAAGCCCGCGAACACGCCGATCGCGTTCGACCCGCCGCCGACGCAGGCGACGACGACCTGCGGCAGCCGGCCCTCCACCGCGTGCAGCTGCTCCCGCGCCTCGCGCCCGATCACGGATTGCAGCTCGCGCACGATCTCGGGATACGGGTGCGGGCCCACGCACGACCCGATCAGGTAGTGCGTCGTCTCGACGTTCGTGATCCAGTCGCGGATCGCTTCGCTCGTCGCCTCCTTGAGCGTCCGCGTCCCGAACTCGACAGGCCGCACCTCGGCGCCGAGGAGCCCCATCCGCTCGACGTTGGGCCGCTGCCGGCGCATGTCCTCCGAGCCCATGTACACGACGCACTCGAAGCCGAACCGCGCGCAGACCGTCGCTGCCGCGACGCCGTGCTGACCGGCTCCGGTCTCGGCCACGATTCGGCGCTTGCCTAAGCGTCGCGCGAGCTCCGCTTGGCCGAGCGCGTTGTTCAGCTTGTGCGCGCCCGTGTGGAGGAGGTCCTCGCGTTTTAGGTACAGGCGCCTTTCAGGCGCAAATCGCTCCGCGCGGGTGAGCGGCGTCGGCCGCCCCGCGTACGTGCGCCCCAGCCGATCGAGCTCGGCGCGATAGCCCTCGTCGGCGAGCGCCGCCCGCCAGCCCGCCTCGAGCTCGTCGAGGGCGGGAATGAGGGTCTCCGGGACGTAGCGGCCTCCGTAGGCGCCGTAGAGACCCGCCGTCGTCATCGCGCCGCCGCCACGTACGCGCGCACGCGCGCGTGATCTTTGATCCCGGGCGAGAGCTCGAGCGACGAGCTGGCGTCGACCGCCCAGGGCCGGACGACGGCGATCGCCTCCGCGACGTTCTCAGGCCCGAGGCCGCCGGCGAGCATCACGCGTCCCTGCGCGCCGGCGGCGCGCGCGAGATGCGCGGGATCCTCGCGCTGCCAGGGTAGGTCGAGCACACGAGCGACCTCGCGGCCGTCGCGGAGGAGGACGCCGTCGCGGCTGCGATGGCCGTTCTCCCGCCTGTAGAGCTGGACGAGATCGGCGCCGGTCTTCTCGTGCTCGCCCACGAAGACCGCCACCGAGAGGACGGTGTCCGGCGACTCGAGCACACCCGGCGCCCGGCGCGGCGTCTCGCGCGCGAGGATGAAGCCGACGAGGTCGGCGCCAGCCTCGACCGCGACCTCGACGTCTTCGGGCCGGGTCAGGCCGCAGACCTTCACGAGCGGGCGCGAGAGGAGCTCGCCGAGCTTCGCGGCCGGGTCGGGGGCGCGCATCAGCGCCGTGCCGACGAGGACCGCGTCCGCGCCGGCCAGCTCGGCTGCTGCGCCGTGGGCCCGGACGTCGACACCGCTCTCGGCGACGACGACGCGGTCCCGCGGAGCGCGGGCGACGAGCTCGAGCTGCACGCGCCGGTCGATCCGGAACGACGTGAGATCGCGGG
>VAYE01000207.1 GCA_005883235.1 Actinomycetota bacterium | reverse complement strand
CCGCCGAGATCGCCTTGCCGAGGTCGATCGCGCTGCCGCCGCCGATCGCGACGACGGCGTCGGCGCCCTTCGCTGCGGCGGTGGCGTCCTCGATGCGGTCGGAGGGCACCTCCGTCCAACGCACGGTCGGCTCGAACGGCGGCTCCAGCTCCGACCAGCGCTCGCTCGCGACGACGAACGGCCGTGCCGAGCCGACCTCCGCCAGGACCGGCCCGAGCGTGTCGAAGCCCCAACTGACGATCACGCGAGCCGCTCGCGCGCGAAGGCCACGAATGCGTCGGCCAGCCGCGTCGGCGAGCGCCCCGCCGCCCGGACGAGCGAGATCTCCCGCGCCGGCTCGAGGCCCTCGACGCGCGCGGTCGCGATCGTGCCGGCCTCGAGCTCCGCCTCGACCGCCGAGCGCGAGATGAACGTGACGCCGTACCCGGCGCGGACGGCGCTTCGCACCGACTCCTGGAGGCCCAGCTCGAGCTTCGGCTCGAGGTCGCGAAGGCGCGTCCCCGCAGCGCGCAGCTCGTCCTCGATCACCTGCCGCACGCCCGCACCCTCCTGCATCACGATCAGCGACTCCGAGCGAAGCTCGTCCAGCGACACCGTCCGCCCCGCGAACGGATGCGCCGGAGGGACGGCGAGGACGACCTCGTCCCTGAAGAACGGCTCGAAGACGACCGACCGCTGGCGCCGCGCGGCGCCGACGACGCCGAGCTCGAGCTCGCGCCGGCCGACGAGGTCGACGACCGTCTGCGTGTCGAAGACCGAGAGGCCGATCGTCGTCCCGGGGTTCGCCGCCTGGAACTCGCAGAGGAGCGGCGGGAGCACGGAGCCGCCCGGCCCGGTCGAGGCGCCAATCTCGAGCCGACCGGTGAGCGCGCCCTCCGCGGCGGCGGAGACCTCCTCGACGAGCTGCTCCTCGAGCGCGAGCAGCTTCTGCGCGTAGCGGTAGAGGAGCATCCCCGCCTCGGTGGGCTCGACGCGCCGTCCGGAGCGGTCGAGCAGTCGCTGGCCGAGTCGCTCCTCGAGCGCCCGGATCTGGAGGCTCACCGCGGGCTGCGTGACGCCGAGCCGCGCCGCCGCCTGCGAGAAGCTCCGGCGCTCGACGACCGCGCAGAAGGCTGCGAGCTGCCGCGTATCCATAAGCCGAGCTTATCTACGCGGTAGACCGTGCGGCGTTATTCGGCGGGAGGAACGAGCACCTTCATCTCGTCGACCCGAAGCGCTCCACGACTCAACCCGGCCTCCCGAAGGATGGCAGCCCACAAGCCCTTGCCGTAGTCCTTTCCGCCGTGGTGCGGAAGCGTGATCGGGCGCCGTCCGGGCTTCGTCATCTTGACGTTGTGCTTGCCACCCTTCGCCTGCGTCCACCCATCTTCCTTCAGGACGCGGCGGGGCACCTCGATCGTAGGTTCGATCCGGGGGCCTGCGCCAGATGTCTCGAAGTGATACCCAACGGGCTTAGACTGGCGAGGCCCGTGGTGAGCGAATCGATCGCGAAGCGCTACTCGAGGCTCGCGCGAGAGAGCTCGGTCGATCGGAGGGTCGACGTCGCGCTCCGCACCCTCGACGTCCTCTTCTCCGACCTCTTCCTGCTGCTCTTGCTGCCGGTGGCGCTCGTGATCGCCGCGCTCGTGCTCGCGACGAGTGGACGGCCGCTCTTCTACCGCGGCGAGCGGGTCGGGCTCGGCGGTCGCGTCTTCACGATGCGGAAGTTCCGGACGCTTCGGCGTGGCGCGGAGGAACGGCTCGGGCCGTACCTCGGGCCGGAGCTCGTCGCGCGGACGCGCGCCGAGACGACGCGGGTCGGCGGGTGGCTCCGGGCGGCGCAGCTCGACGAGCTCCCCCAGCTCTGGAACGTGCTCCGCGGGGACATGAGCCTCGTCGGACCGCCTGGAATGGATCGCCGACCGCTCGGTGCGCCTCTACCTGCGCACGCTCGCGGCCACCGGCTGGCGGGTCCTCCGCCAGTCACTACACCTCTAACCGCGAATCCTCCAGGTCGAGGTCGCGGAAGACGCGGTACATCACGTCGTCGTTGATCCGGCCGATGCGGCGGAGCTCGACGACGGCGGCGCGCTCGGCCTCCAGCAGCTCGCGGCGTAGGCGCTGGTAGGCGACGGACTGCTGCTCGATCGCGCCGTCGTCGCCTTCGTCGAAGCGCGCCGTGAACCTGTTGCGGCGGAAGTTGTACAGACCGCGCATCCGGTCGGCCGTCTCCTCGCGGACCCAGTCCTCCTCCCGGAGCTCCTCGAGCCGCTCGAGCGCCGCGTCGGCCGCGCGAAGTCGCGCCTTCGCCTCCTCGCGCGCCGGTGCCGTGTCCTCCTCGAGCCCCGTCAACCGGATCACACCGGGCAGGCTCAGGCCCTGCACGACGAGCGTTCCGAGGATGACGCAGAAGGCGAGGAAGACGATGAGCTCGCGCGAGGGAAAGGCCGCGCCTGAGGCGGTGCTCAGGGGCAACGCGAGCGCCGCCGCGAGCGACACGGCGCCGCGCATCCCCGTCCAGCCGATCACGATCGCCTCTCCCCAGGGCACGGTCGTGTCACGCGCGCGCAGGCTGGGGAAGAGCAAGCGCGCCAGGAGCGTGTGCGGGAAGATCCACACGAGCCGGACGGCGATGACCGTCGCGGTGACGAGGACGGCGTCTCCGATCAGGCTCGACGTCGAGTGCCCCGAGAGCGCGTCGAGGATCGGCCGCAGCTGGAGCCCGACGAGCGTGAAGAGGAGCGCGTTCACGAGGAAGACGAGCGTCTCCCAGACGGCGTTCCCCTGCATCCGCATCGCCGGGGTCGAGAGCTCGGGCGCGCGCCAGCCGAGGTAGACCCCGACGGTGACCGCCGCCAGCACGCCGGAGACGTGCAGCGCGCTCGCGGGAATGTACGCGAGGTAGCCCGTCAGGATCGAGATCGCGATCTCCGCGGGGATGTTGTCGAGCCGGACCCGGACGAGCGCGACGAGCCAGCCGACCGCCAGCCCGACGGCGACCCCGCCGGCCACGCTGACGACGAGGCGCAGCGCGGCGTCGCCGAGCGAGAACGTTCCCGCGACCGCGGCGACGACGGCGGCGCGGTAGAGGACGAGCGCGGTCGCGTCGTTCACGAGGCTCTCGCCTTCGACGATGGTCACGACGCGCCGCGGGACACCGAGCCGGCTCGCGATCGCGGTCGCCGCGATCGGGTCGGTCGGCGCCACGACCGCTCCTAGCACGAAGGCAGGCGCCCAACCGAGCCCGACGGCCCGGTGGGCGACGACCGCGACCGCGGCCATCGTCGTCGCGACGAGCCCGGTCGCGAGCAGCGAGATCGGCTGCGCGTTCACGCGGAAGTCGCGCAACGAGGTGAAGAAGCCGGCCGAGTAGAGGAGCGGGGGCAGCACCCCGACGAGCACGAGGTCCGGCGGGAGCACGAGCCTCGGGACGCCCGGGATGAAGCCGAGCGCGAGACCGCCGGCGACGAGGAGGATCGGGTACGGGATGCGCAGCGTCGGCGCGAGCGCCATCAGCGTCGCGACGGCGGCGAGGAGCCCGAGCAGGATGAGCTCGTCGTGGCTGCTGAACGCCACCTCTCTAGAGTAAGACCCCGTGTGCGGGATCTGCGGAATCGCGTCCTCTCGCGGCGCCGTCGACCCCGCGCGGCTGGCGGAGATGAGCGCCACGCTTGTCCACCGCGGCCCCGACTCCGACGGGTCGTTCGTCGAGGGCGGTGTCGGGCTCGCGGCGCGCCGGCTCTCGATCATCGACCTCGAGGGCGGCGACCAGCCGATCGCGAACGAGGACGGCGCCGTCCACGTCGTCCAGAACGGGGAGATCTACAACCACGGGGAGCTGCGGCGAGAGCTCGAGGCGGCCGGTCATCGCTTCCGCACCCGCTGCGACACCGAGGTGCTCGTCCACCTGTACGAGGAGCACGGCGACGACTTCGCGCGCCGGCTGCGCGGGATGTTCGCGGTCGCGATCTGGGACGGGCGCGGGGCGGGACGGCTCGTGCTCGCGCGCGACCGGTTCGGGATCAAGCCGCTCCTGTACCGCCATGTCGACGGCGAGCTCGCATTCGCCTCGGAGCTCCGCGCGCTGCCACGCGGCGAGGTCGACCTCGACGCGCTCGAAGCGTTCCTCGCCTTCAACTCGATCCCGGCGCCGCTGACGATCTTCCGGGAGTGCCGCAAGCTTCCGCCCGGGCACGTGCTTGCCTGGGAGGCGGGCGAGGTGGCGCTGCGGCGTTTCGCGCGGCCGGCGCCGGTGCCCGCGGACGAGGTGCGGGGCGAGGAAGACGCCGAGCTCGCCGAGGAGCTGCGCGCGCGCCTGCGCGACTCGGTGCGCGCGCACCTCGTCAGCGACGTGCCCGTCGGCGTGCTCCTCTCGGGCGGGATCGACTCGTCGGTGCTCGCCGCACTCGCGGCGGAGGAGTCGTCCGAGCCGCTGCGGACCTTCTCGATCGGCTTCGAGGAGCGCTCCTTCGACGAGCTGGCGAACGCGCGGCTCGTCGTCGAGCGGTACGGGACACGCCACCGCGAGCTCGTCCTGCGGCCCGACGCAGCGCTGCTCCTGCCCGCCTTGGCGGACGCGTTCGACGAGCCCTTCGCGGACTCGTCCGCTCTGCCGACGTACCTCGTCTCGCGGCTCGCGGCCGAGGACGTGAAGGTCGCGCTCTCGGGCGAGGGGGGCGACGAGCTCTTCGGCGGCTACTACACGTACGCGGCCGACCTGCTCGCGGCGCGCGCCGGCGGGCTCGCGCGGCTCGCGCGGCCGCTCGTCGAGCTCCTGCCGAGCTCGACGGCGAAGGCGAGCTTCGACTACCGCGCGAAGCGGTTCGTCCGCGCCGCGCACCTGCCGCCGCTCGAGCGCCACCACGCCTGGAAGGAGATCTTCTCCGCGGAGGCGCGGGCGGAGGTGACCGGCCGGCGCTCACGGTCCGACCCGGTGGACCTGCTTCGCGACCGCTTCGCGGAGACCGGGGATGCCGAGCTGCTCGCGCGGCTCCAGGACGTCGACCTCGGCCTCTACCTCGTCGATGACCTGCTCGTGAAGACCGACCGTGCCTCGATGGCGCACTCGCTCGAGGCGCGCGTGCCGTTCTGCGACACCGTCGTGTCGAACCTCGCGCTCGCGCTCCCCGACCGGCAAAAAGTGCGCGGCCTCGCGAAGAAGGTGCTGCTCCGGCGCGCTGCGGCGCCGCTCCTGCCGCGGAAGATCGTCTACGGCCGCAAGCGCGGCTTCTCGATTCCCGCCGGTGCGTGGCTGCGCGGTGACCTGGAGCCGTTCGCGCGCGAGGTACTGTCCCGCGAGACCCTCGAGCGCCAGGGCTTCTTCAGCGCTGGCGCCGTGGGACGCGTCCTCGACGACCATGTCTCCGGCCGCGAGGACCGAAGCCGCCAGCTCTGGGGCCTCCTCGCCTTCACGCTCTGGCACCAGCGCCACGTCGAGCGCACCCCCCAACCACTCTCCGGGCGGGAGCTCGAAGGCCTCGTGCACTAGTTCATATGAGGGTTTGGGTGGACATGACCGCGTCGGCCCATGTCCTCGTCTTCCGGCCGCTGATCGAGCTCCTGCGCCGCCGCGGTGACGAGGTCGAGGTCACCGCGCGGGAGTACGCGCAGACGCTCCAGCTCCTCGAGCTGCACGGGATCGAGGCCAAGGTGATCGGGCGGCACGGCGGCCGGTCGCGGCTCGGCAAGGCGCGGCAGCTCTGGAGCCGGCTGCACGCGCTGCGGCGCTGGGCGCGCGGGCGCGACTTCGACGTGGCGCTCGCGCACGGCTCGCACGAGCTGACGATGACGGCGCGGCGGCTCGGGATCCCGAGCTCGACCACCTTCGACTACGAGTTCGCGTGGCTCCAGCACCAGCTCGGCTGCCGCGCGGCCACGCGCGTCGTCGTGCCCGACACGATCCCGGCCGACCGCCTCGCCCGCTACGGCGCCGAGCCGCCGAAGCTCCTCCAGTACCCGGGCCTGAAGGAGGAGTACTACCTCGCCGACTTCGAGCCCGACCGGCACGTCCTCGACCCGTGGCCGCTCGACCCGGAGCGCGTGCTCGTCGTGCTGCGTCCGCCGCCGGACGTCTCGCTCTACCACCGGCACTCGAACCCGCTATTCCCGCGGACGCTCGACGCGCTCGGCAGCGACGAGGGCGTCCACGCCGTGGTGCTCCCGCGCACCGAGGAGCAGCGCGAGTTCGTCCGCGGCCTCGACCTCCCGTCGGTGATCGTTCCCGAGCGGGCGGTCGACGCGCAGAGCCTCATCGCGCTCGCCGACCTCGTCGTCTCGGCGGGGGGGACGATGAACCGCGAGGCGGCTGCGCTCGGCGTCCGCGAGAGCGGCGGCGACGGGCGCGTGCGCCGCGACCCGGCCGAGCTGCTGGCGCTGCTCCTGTCCGCCTACGCGGCGGAGAGCACCGCGAGCACCTCGGCGCCGTAGCGCTCGAGGCGGGCGGGGCCGATCCCGGGAACGGCAGCGAGCTCGGAGGTCGAGGCAGGCGCGCGGCGGACGATCTCCTCGAGCGTCCGGTCGTCGAAGACGACGTACGCGGGCACCGCGTCGGCGCGGGCTCGTTCGAGCCGCCAGGCCTTGAGCGCCCGGCCGGCGGGCGGCAGATCCTCCTCACGCAGGCGGCGGTGCTCACGCGACGGTGCCGTCTCGGCGCCGAGCTCCGCAAGGAACCGGCTCGGCCGGCCCGCCCAGGTCAGCGCGAGGTGGCGACGCGCGCGCGTCATGCCCACGTAGAGCAGGCGCCGCTCCTCGGACACCGCGGCCTCGCTCTTGGCCTGCCGGATCGGCAGCTCGCCCGCCTCGAGCCGGGGGAGGAAGACGGCGTCGAACTCCAGGCCCTTGGCGCGGTGGAGCGTGAGGAGGTGGACGCCGCGCGCCGCCCCGGACCCGAAGAGCCGTTCCAGCTCCGTCTCCAGCTCCGAGACGTCGTCGAGCCCCTCCGCCACCGCGACGATGCGCGCGAGATCGGACTGCCGCGTCTGCTCTCGCTCGCCGAGGCCCTCCGGTGGATACGGAACCCAGCCGAGCTCCTGCGCCACGCGCCGCACGACCTTCTCCGCCGGGCCCGAGGCGCCCCGCAGCCGCTTCAGCAGCCCGCGCGCGCCCTCGCGCGCGAGGAGCGACGCGCCCTGGAACGGGATGCCGGCCGCGTGCAGCGTCGCCTCGAAGTCGGCCGAGCGCGCGTTCGTGCGGAAGAGGACGGCCATCTCCTCGAGCGGCACGCCCTCTTCGGCCAGGGCACGGACGCACTCGGCGAGGAACGCCGCCTCCTCGTCCGGGCCGGAGAAGCCGCGGAGGTCGGGCGGCGGCCCCGACGGTCTCGTCGCACGCAACACCTTCTCCGCTCCGCCGAGCCGCGGCACGAGCCGGTTCGTCAGCTCGAGCACCTCGGGCGAGGAGCGGTAGTTCTCTTCCAGCCGGACGACGGTCGCATGCGGGAAGCGCCGCGGAAGCGCCAGGAGGTACTCGGGCGTCGCGCCTGTGAACGAGTAGATCGACTGGTAGTCGTCGCCGACCGCGCAGAGCTCGTCGCTCGCGCCGAGCCAGCGGTCGAGGAGCGTCTGCTGGAGCAGGTTCACGTCCTGGTACTCGTCCACGGTGAAGGCGCGGTAGCGCTCCCGGAAGGTACCGAGCGCCCAGTCGTCCTCGTCGTAGAGGTCGATCGCGAGGGCCAGGATGTCCTCGAAGTCGACGAGGTCGGCGGCGGCCTTACGGCGCTCGTACTCGCGGAAGACGCGCGCCATCAGGTCGGGCGGGATCGGCGGGTCGTGCTCCGCCTCGGCGAGTGCGGCCCGGTACGTCTCCAGCGTGAGACGGCGGTTCTTCGCCCACTCGACCTCGGTCGCGAGGTCGCCGGCCGGCCGGAAGCGGTACGCGCCCGGGAGGGTGTTCCCGATCTGCCGCAGCAGGAGCGCCTTCGAGGCGAGGATGCGACCGATCCGGTCGGGTGCGAAGTGGCGGAGCTGAGCGAGCGCGGCGGAGTGGAAGGTGCGGGCGGTGACGCCGGGCGCGCCGAGCGCCGCGAGCCTGGCGCGGAGCTCGCCGGCCGCCTTGTCGGTGAAGGTGACGGCGAGGATCTGGGTCGGCGCGAACGTGTGGGTCGCGACCTGGTTCGCGATGCGGCGGGTGATGGTCGTCGTCTTGCCGGAGCCGGCGCCGGCGAGGATGCAGACAGGGCCGCGGACCGCCTCGGCGGCGCGTCGCTGCTCGGGGTTCAGATCGTCGAGGATCCGCTCGGCGTCCACGCCCCAACGCTAACTCGGCGAGCCGACGGCGTCGTCACCGAATCGCGATGAATGTGAAACGCGTTGGGGCTTTCGCCGCAGCGCGGGGCCATGACCGGGGTCTGACCCCGGTCATGGCTCGCGCAGACGCGGCGCGTTAGGAGGTGGTGCGGGGTCGCCAGGGCGCATGGGGACGAGGGTTGCGCCGCACACCTGGGCCGTTGTCGGCGCGGCCGCAACGGCCGGGGCCTTTCACGGATTGCGGACATGGCCAGCCTACTGGCCGAAACAGACAAGGCGGCGATTA
>VAYE01000206.1 GCA_005883235.1 Actinomycetota bacterium | reverse complement strand
GGCGTCGTTGTAGCGGCCGATGGTCTCCTCGAGGACCTTGGCGTCGTCGGGCCCAGGCACGCTGCGATCATACGAGCCTCGCGATGCCCGTCTACTGGAAACCGCGCTACCCCACACGCGTGATGCGCGAGCGGGCCTGGGCGAACCGGGCCAGGGCGCGTGAGGAGGCGCTTCGCCGCAGCCGGCCCCCCTCGCTCCTGCGCCGTCTAGCCGCGCGGTTGACCAGAAAGGGTTGAGGCCCGGTGTCGTACGTGGTGCTCGGCCGGCAACGCCAGCGTCTGACCCACGCCGCCGCCGCGTAAGGAGGGGGCTCGCGGGGGAACCAGGGGTTCCCCCGCGCAGTCATCGGGGTGCCCAGATTTGAACTGGGGACCTCTCCGACCCGAACGGAGCGCGCTACCAGGCTGCGCCACACCCCGAGCTCCGAAAGGTTAGCGTCTCTCTGTGGACCCTCACGAGCACGAGGAAGAGCAGCCGGACGGCGAGTACCGGTTCTACGTCCCGCCGGAGCAGGAGGGCGGGGTCTACGCGAACACGCTCGGGGTCTGGCATACCGCGTACGAGTTCACGCTCGACTTCGCCGCGATGCAGCCGGTGCAGCCGCCGGACCCCGAGGACGAGCACGGCGCGCCGGTCGTTCCGTGCCGCGTCGTCTCGCGCGTCCGGATCCCGGTCACGCTGCTCTTCGACGTCATGCGGGCGCTGAACGACAACCTCACGGCCTACGAGAGCGCGTGGGGCGAGATCAAGCGGCCCGAGCAGGAGGAGCAGGAAGAAAGCTGAGAAAGCTCTCGATCGCCTCCAGACAGGCGTCGGGGCGCTCGCCGATCAGGAGGTGGCCGCAATCGGGGACGAGGCGGAGCGGCGCCCGGAGCCGCCGCGCGTACTCGATCGCGTCGGCCACCGGCACCATGTGGTCGCGCGCGCCGGAGAGCACCACGCAGGGACAGCGAACGCGGTCGAGGTCGGTGCGGGGATCGTCCGCGACGAGCGCCCTGCCTGCGCCGAGGACATCCGTGTGCAGCGCGGGGCCCGCCAGGAAGCCCTCCACGGCGGCCGGGGAGAGGGCCGGCGGGTCCGAGACCGAGAAGTAGCCGAAGACCGGATACCGAAGCCAGCGAGCACGCGCGACGATCTTCCGAAACGGCGAGACGACGCGCGCGGGCCGCGCCAGCACGAGGGCCGTCAGCGCCGCCTGGCGGACACGCGTCCCGGACGAGATTCCGGCCGCCGCGAACAGGACGAGGCCGCGGACGGCGTCCGGGTGGCGAAGGGCCAGGCGCAGCCCGACCAGCCCGCCCAGCGAATGCCCCACGACCGTCGCCGGGACCATCTCCTCCGTCTCGGCGACTGCCGCCACCACGTCGGCGAACGGAGTCAAGGTCGGCGCGTCCGGAAGCGGAGAGGATCCGCCGTGGCCGGGGAGGTCGACCGCGAGGACGCGGTGCCGCTCGGCAAGCTCAGGGGCGAGCTCGATCCAGTTCGAGGCCGCCCCGCCGAGCCCGTGGACGAGCACGAGCGGCGGACCCTCGCCGCCGACGTAGTAGCGGATCCGTGCTCCCCGTCGCGTCGCCCAGCGCTCCTCCAGACCGGCCAGGCGAGGTTCCGTTGCGTCCGTCACGGGCTGCGATTATCCTTCGTCTCGATGAGCATCCGAGGGGGGCGGGCCCTTTGAATCCCGTAACGACAAGCCAGGTTTGACCAGCCCGTCCGTGCCACGTGCCCGGCGGGCTTTTTCATGGAGAGGAAGGAGCGACATGGCGAACCACCTGACGCCTGACGAGCTGTCGAAGGAGCTGGGCATCGATCGCGCCGAAGTGATCCGCGTCTGCGTCCAGGAAGGCGTTCCGATCTACCAGGGCAAGATCGACAAGACCCTGTTCCAGGCACAGCTGCAGGCTCTCGGAGCCATGCCGCAGTCCCACTGACGCACCCAACAGTCCGGGGCACCCCGGCCCACCACCCGGTTTTAGCGTAGCGGCGAAAAGCGCACGCATGGTGGCGCGATCGCGCCGAAACCGTGACGAGCTAAGCCGACTTGCGCGCCGGCGCCTTCGACCGCTCGCGGGTGCGTTTCCCGCTCGCCTTGGCTTTCCCGTCGGTCGATCCGCGCTGCTCCTGGACCTCGGCGACGCTTCGCTTGAGGGCGTCCATGAGGTCGATGACCGGCGTCTCTGGAAGGGGCTGCGGCTTCGCGATCTCCTGGCCGGCCAGCTTCGCCTCGAGCATCGCCCGGAGCTCGCGCCGGTACTCGTTCTCGAACTCGGTGGGGTCGAACTCGCCGACGAGGCTGGCGATCACCTGGCGGGCGAGCTCGAGCTCCGGCTTCTTGACGTCGGTCTCGGCGACGGCCTCCTCGATCTCGGCGCGCGAGCGGACGTCCTCCGCGAAGAAGAGCGTCTCGAGCGCGAGCGCGTCGCCGTGCGGCCGGATCAGGCAGAGGTTCTCCTTGCCCCAGAGCACGAACTTGCCGATCGCGGCCATGCCGGTCTCGTGCATCGCGCGCAGCAGGAGCACGTACGGACGGCGCGCAGCGGCGGCGTCGGCCGGCGCGAGGTAGTACGTCCGGTCGAAGTACACGGGGTCGACCTCGTCGAGCGCGACGAAGCGGAGGATCTCGATCGACTGCGACCGCTGCAGCGCGACCGCCTCGAGGTCGGCCTCCTCGACGATCACGAACTCGCCTTTGGCGATCTCCCAGCCCTTGACGAGCTCGTCCGCCTCGACGTCGCGCTCGTGCAGCGGGCAGTAGCGCTTCTGCTTGATCGGTGTGCCGCACTCGCGGTGCAGCGTGCGGAACGCGATGTCCGAGCGCTGGGTCGCGAGAGCCAGCCCGATCGGGATGTTGACCAGGCCGAAGCTGATTGAGCCGTTCCAGATCGTCCGCATTGGGGCCTTCCGAAGTCTAGTGGGGACCAGCGGAGTTCTCCCCGAAAGCGGCCGTTCCTTCCGAACTAAGCTACGTCGGCGTGACGACCGAGACCACCGTTTCCGCGACGCCCGCTGCCCGGGCCGAGTCCCGGCAGACGATAGCGCGACTGTGGTTGGACGCGGTCGCGGAAGCGCGCGACCGGCCTGCCTACCTCGTCGAGGACGAGCCGGGGACCTGGCGCCCGGTCTCGTGGACGGATGCTGCGAGGACGGTCGACGAGCTCGCGCACGGACTGCTGGCGCTCGGGATCCGGAAGGGCGACGCCTTCGGGATCCTCGCCTCGACGCGGCTCGAATGGGTGCTCTTCGACTTCGCGCTCGGCCTGATCGGAGCGATCGGCGCCGCGATCTACCCCAACAGCTCGCCGCGCGACTGCGCCTACGTCCTCGAGCACTCCGACGCGGTCGGCGTCCTCGTGGAGGACGAGGCACAGCGGTTGAAGGTCGAGGGAGTCCGGCTGGAACACGTCCTCACCTTCGCGGGGCTCGAAGACCTGCGCGCGCGCGGGCGCGAGCACGCCGCGGCGCATCCGTCCGCCGTCGAGGAGGCCGCCGCGAGCATCGGCGACGACGACCTCTTCACCTACATCTACACGTCCGGTACGACCGGGCCTCCGAAGGCCTGCATGATCCGGCACCGGAACTACCACGCCATGGTCGAGGCGGGCCTCGCGATCGAGGACTGGGCCCGAGGCGACGACGTGATGCTGCTCTACCTCCCGCTCGCCCACAACTTCGGGCGGCTCATGCACCTCCAGAACGCCAAGGCGGGGATCACGACGGCGTTCTGCCCCGATCCCTACCGCGTGCGCGAGGCTCTGAAGGACGTGCGGCCGACGATCCTCCCGAGCGTGCCTCGCGTGTACGAGAAGATCCATGCCACGGTCGTCGCGCGCTTCGACGAGCTCGGCGGCCCGCGGAGGCGCCTCGTCGACTGGGCGCTCGAGGTCGGCCGGCGGGCGAGCGCGCCCCGGCAACGGGGCGAGCGCCTGCGAGGACGGCTCGCACTGGAGCACAAGCTGGCCGACCGACTCGTGTACTCGAAGGTGAAGAAGGAGCTCGGCGGCCGGCTCAGGATCGGCATCTCCGGCGGAGCTCCGCTCTCGAAGGAGATCGCCGAGCTCTTCCACGCGCTCGACATCCTCATCATCGAGGGCTGGGGCCAGACCGAGTGCACGACGGCGGCCACGGTCAACCGTCCGGGGCGCTTCCGGTTCGGCACCGTCGGCCTGGCGATGCCGAACGTCGAGCTCCGGCTCGCCGAGGACGGCGAGGTGCTGGTCCGGACACCGACGATCTTCGCGGGCTACTACAAGGATCCGGAGGCCACCCGCGAGGTGCTCCCCGGCGACGGCTGGCTTCGGACGGGCGACGTGGGCGAGCTCGACGCCGACGGCTTCCTGACGCTCACC
>VAYE01000205.1 GCA_005883235.1 Actinomycetota bacterium | reverse complement strand
CTCGCTCGACAACCCGCTGAATCCGCTCGTCGCGCTTCGGAACAGGCTTCCCTTCGGGTGGCTCCACGGAGCCCGCCTCGTTCCGTACCGGGTCGGAGCGACGTGCGGGCCGAGGCGGCTGCGGGGGCTGCTGCATCGCGCCGGTCTCGAGGTCACCGCGGAGACGGCAATCATGCACGTGCCGCGGGTGCTCGTCGCCGGGTTTGGTCTACCGGGCCTGCTCGGCCCGGGCGAGCGACTCGCCCGGACGCCGGTCCGGTACCTGACGGGCCAGTTCGTCGCCGCGCGCGCCGTCAAGCGGTGAGGCGGAGCTGGACGTGGCGTAGCGTCGCTCGGCGGGCGCTCGAGGTCGTACGGGAAGAGGGATGGCGGAGTCTCGGCCGGAAGGTGCTCGCCGACAGCGTCGTGCGCCGGCTCGTCCTGCTGGAGGCGGAGGCGGGCCCGCGTCCGCGCGGCGATGACGACGTGGAGGTCGGGTGGGGGAGCGTTGACGAATACGCGGCGCTGCGGCCCGATGTCGACGTGACGGCCAGGCTCGAGCGAGGCGACCGCCTGCTCGTCGCGCGGCGCGAGGGTCGTATCGTCTCGTCGGCGTGGCTCGCCGAGAGACGCGCGCGGGTCGAGTACCTCGACCGCTGGCTCGACGTCCCGCCGGGAGCGCTCTACCTCTACGACGTCTTCACGCCTCCCGAGGAGCGGGCGCACGGCTACTACGGCGCCATGCTGGACCGCTTCCTCGCGGGGGAGCGACACGGGAGGCGCGTCCTGGCGGCCGTACTGCCGGGCGCGTCGACCGCCGAGCGAGCGCTCGCGCGGGCGGGCTTTCGCCCTGTGGGAGCCGTCGGCTACGTGGCCCTCGGGAGGTGGAGGCGCCACTTCGAACGACGGGCGTAGGCACGCCAAGGGTTAGACTCCGGCTCGCCGATGGGATGGAAGCTCGTGTCTGCGCTGGCCTTGGTTTGCGTCGTGATCGCAGCGGGTTGTGGCGGGTCCAGCAAGAAGTCCGCATTGCCCACGACGACCGTGGCCCTAGGCGCGAAGTTCGCCCAGGCGCTCCAGGCGACGTCCGGTAGCGCCGAGACGCGGGTCGCCAACGACGTCAGGCTCTTCCAGGCCTTCGCGAACGCGGCGCCGTCCGAGGTTCGCGGCGACTTCCAAACGCTTGCGACCGCGTTCAACGGATACATGCACGCCCTCCTGAAGGCAGGCATCAAGCCGGGCAAGATCCCCACCGCAGCGCAAATTGCGCAGCTCCAGTCAGCGGCAAGGGCCTTCAGCACGCCGAAGCTGAAAGCAGCCGAGCAGCACCTCTCGGCCTGGGCGCACAAGAACTGCGGCACAGCCGTCCAAACGACCACGGGCTAGCGTCGGCGGTCGGATACTCCGGCTCAGCCGGTTCACGCCGGAACCACGACGAGGGGTAGAAGAGATGAGTGGAATCCGGTTCGTCACGATGGTGGCGGTGCTCGGTCTCGGCGCGGGCATCTCGTCGGCCACGACTGCATGCGGAGGCTCGTCATCCAAGGTCGCGCTCAAGATCGCCTCCAACCACAAGCTGAAGGAGTCCATCGTCGTGGACGCCGGCGGGAAGACCCTCTACATGTTCACGGCCGAGACGAACGGCACGGTGCGGTGCGTGGACAATGCGTCCTTTCACTGCGTCAAGATCTGGCCGCCCCTCACGGCCAAGGGGAAGCTTCGGGGAGGGAACGGCATCGACGACAGCCTCCTCGGCATGACGAAGCGGCCAGGCGGGCAGGTCCAGGTCACGTACAACAAGCACCCGCTCTACTACTTCAACGGCTACGGGAGCACGCCCGCCGACAAGAAGCCCGGCGACGTGAACGGGCAACTCTTCGGTGGCGTCTGGTATGTCCTCTCCCCGAAGGGCGCGCCGATCACCCACCAGTAGCGCCGGTCGGGCGCGGGCGTACGAGCGGCACAGGGGCGACAGGACTCGAACCTGCAACCCCCGGTTTTGGAGACCGGTGCTCTGCCAGTTGAGCTACGCCCCTCGGTTGCGGCGCCTGGATTGTAGTCGGCCCTCCCTGGGCATCGAGCACCCGTGAGCGAGCACAGACCGGAAGAGCCGCAGGACGACGAGCGCGACGACGAGCTCCAGGCCGAGCAGGAAGGGAAGGGCTACGGCGAGGACGAGGGCGAGCGCGACGAGTCCCTAGACGAAGACTAGGAGGGCTTGGCGGAATGTCGTTCGTCGCGCGGCACAAGCGATATTTCGCCAAACCCTCCTACTAGGCTTGCGCCCATGGCGGCGCCGTCGCAGCGGAGAGCCCTCGGCGCGCTTTTTCTCCTCTTGGCGCTCGGCTTCGCGGGGATCGCGGTCGCGGCGATCGCGGCCGGAGCGGGGGCCAGGAGCTGGGTCGTCGGTGGCGCGGCGGCGGCGATCGCGCTCTGGCTGGCAGGGCTCGCGCTCCGCGCTCTCCGCCGCTCGAGCTCCTAGGCACCGCTTGCAGTGCCGGCGTCAGGAGGCATGGCTTTGCCACGCCTCCGTCTGGAGGGTCTGGAGACCGCCGCGCCACGGCATATCCTCTACCCGTGGCCGAGGACACGCAGGCGCTCTGGCGCGAGTACCGGCGCAACCGCGACCAGCATCTCCGCGATCGGCTGATCGTCTCGTACGCCCCGCTCGTCAAGTACGTGGCCGGGCGGCTGGGGAGCGGGCTGCCGGCGCACGTCGACGAGGGCGACCTCGTCTCGTACGGCCTGCTCGGGCTGATCGGGGCGATCGAGCGCTACGACCCCGAGCGCGACGTCAAGTTCGAGACCTACGCGATCTCGCGCATCAAAGGCTCGATCATCGACGAGCTCCGGGCTATGGACTGGGTGCCGCGCTCCGTGCGCGCGCGCGCGAGAGACATCGAGCGGGCGATCGCCGAGCTCGAGGCCCGCCTGGCCCGCGCCCCCACCGACGAGGAGATCGCCGACAAGCTCGGCGTCTCGCAGGACGAGCTCGCTGACAGCCTCACCGACATCTCCCGCTCGTCGATCGCGGCGCTCGACGAGCTCTGGACCGTCTCCTCGACGGGCGGCGACCAGATCGCCCTGATCGACACGATCGAGGACACGCAAGGCCCCGAGCCACAATCCGCGCTCGCCGAGACGGAGATGAAGGAGGCGATCGCCGAGGCGATCGCGCGCCTCCCGGAGCGGGAGAAGCTCGTCGTCACGCTCTACTACTACGAGGAGCTGACGCTGCGCGAGATCGGCGAGGTGCTCGGCGTCACCGAGTCGCGCGTCTCGCAGCTGCACACGAAGGCCGTGCTGCGCCTGAAGGCGCGGCTCTCGGGCGCGGCTACGCGCACGACCTTCGAGGCATAGACCCCCGTTAGGATTCCGGCGGAGAGACGCCGATCCGAGGAGGACTGAAGCCGCATGCCGCTCGAGCCCGAGAAGATCCGCAACGTCGCCGCCGTCGGTCACCGCGGGACGGGGAAGACCTCACTCGTCGAGGCGATGCTCTTCCAGGCCGGAGCGACGAACCGGCTCGGGACGATCGAGGCCGGCTCGACCGTCTCCGACTGGGACGAGGACGAGCAGCGGCGCCAGATGTCGCTCGCCGCCTCGCTCTGCCACCTCGAGTGGGACGGGCTCAAGGTGAACCTGATCGACACTCCCGGTGACGCGGGCTTCCAGGGCGACGCGATCGCCTCGCTCCGGGTGGTCGAGGGCGCGCTGATCGCGGTCAGCGGCGTGATGGGGGTCGAGGTGCAGACGGGTCGGATGTGGAGCCGCGCCGAGGAGCTCGGCCTCGCGCGCGTCCTCTTCGTGAACATGCTCGACCGCGAGCGCGCGGAGTTCTCGCGCACGCTCGGACACCTCCAGACCCAGCTCTCCGACCGCTGCGTCGCCGTCCACCTGCCGATCGGCGTCGAGCACGAGCTGACCGGCATCGTCGACCTCCTGCACATGAAGGCGTACATGAGCCCGGAGGGCGAGCGCGAGGGAGGGCCGGTGGAGATCCCGGCCGAGCTCGCCGACGAGGTCGAAGACCTGCACACGAAGCTCCTCGACTCGGTCGTCGAGACCGACGAGGCGCTGATGGAGCGCTACCTGGAGGGCGAGGAGCTCGCCCCCGAGGAGATCGCGACCGCGCTCAAGGCGGCCGTGACGCGCGGCGAGATCTTCCCGGTCGCGTGCGGCGTCGCGACGAAGAACCTCGGCACGACCGCGCTTCTCGACCTGCTCGCCGAAGGCATCCCGTCGCCGGCCGACAAGGAGACCGCGGTCGGCGTCGACGGCGCCTCGACCGCGGCGTTCGTCTTCAAGACGATCGCCGACCCGTTCGCCGGCCGGATCAACGTCTTCCGCGTCCTGAGCGGCACGCTGAGCGGCGACTCCACGCTCGTGAACACGCGCGCGCGCTCGAAGGAGCGCATCGGCCAGCTGCTCGAGCTGCAGGGGAAGGAGCACCACCAGGCGCCCGAGTTCGGGCCCGGCGACATCGGCGCCGTGTCGAAGCTCAAGGAGACGATGACCGGCGACCTGCTCCTCGACGCCGAGCGCGAGGTCGAGCTGCCGCAGCTGGGCTTCCCGGAGCCCGTGATGAGCTTCGCGGTCACGCCGAAGTCCAAGGGCGACGAGGAGAAGGTCGCGACCTCGCTCCGCCGGCTCGCGGAGGAGGACCCGACGCTCGTCCTGCGCCGCGATCCGCAGACGGGCGAGCAGCTCCTCTCAGGGCTCTCGCAGATCCACGTCGAGGTCGCGGTCGACCGGCTGCGGCGCCGCTTCGGCGTCGAGGTCGACCTCCACCAGCCGCGCGTCCCGTACCTGGAGACGATCCGTCGCGAGTCGCGCGCGCAGGGACGGTACAAGAAGCAGACCGGGGGCCGGGGCCAGTTCGGCGACTGCCACATCGTGCTCGAGCCGCTGGAAGGGCATACGGGCTACGAGTTCGTGGACAAGATCGTCGGCGGCGTCATCCCGCAGAGCTTCCGCCCGGCGGTCGACAAGGGGATCCAGGAGGCGATGCAGCACGGCGACCTGGCCGGAGCGCCGGTGCAGGGCGTGCGGGTCCTGCTCGTCGACGGCTCCTACCACACGGTCGACTCGTCGGAGATGGCGTTCAAGATCGCCGGCTCGCTCGCCTTCAAGAGCGCGTACGAGCAGGCCGACCCGGTGCTCCTCGAGCCGATCATGGAGCTCGAGGTGACCGTTCCGGACGAGGCCGTCGGGGCGGTGAACGGCGACCTGAACTCCCGGCGCGGCCGGCTGCAGGGGATGGAGCCTCGCGGCGGCATGACGTCCATCAAGGCCGAGGTGCCGATGTCGGACATCCTCACCTACTCGCAGTCGCTGACCTCGCTCACCGGCGGGCGGGGCGACTACCACATGCACTTCCTCCGCTATGAGGAGGTGCCGTCGCACATCGCCCAGAAGGTGATCGACGAGGCCAAGAAGGAGAAGGAAGAGGCGAAGGTCTAGAACCCCTCGCCTCGCCTTCGTCAGACCGTCGCTGTTTCTTGCGGCTTGCCTTCGCGGAGCCGCTTGATCACGTCCGAAACGTCCGCCAGTTCTTGCTCGAGATCCCGCTGATGGTTCTCCAGCCGCTCGAGCCATTCCTCGCGGTTG
>VAYE01000144.1 GCA_005883235.1 Actinomycetota bacterium | reverse complement strand
GCAGCCGGCCGGTACCCCTGAGGCTCTTCTCGATCGGCTTCCCCACCGCGAAGACGTAGACCCAGATCGGAAACACGAGCCACACGAGCCCGAGCCACGGGAGCGCCTTCCGGAACGGCGCGTTGCGGATCAGCTCGGGCCGGCGGAAGCGCACGAGGAGCGCGTTCAGGCCCGGCATCGTCCAGGTGAGGATCGCCATCGTGATCGAGAACCAGGCCGTGCCGGCCAGGTTGAGCTTGTTCCCGGTCGTGGCCAGGAAGTGCGGCAGCGCGTTGTAGCTCTGGAAGAAGAGGAGCACGCCGGTGAATCCCAGGGTGGCGAGGATCGCGTTCAGCGGGGCGCGCAACCGCTCGCTGACGTTGCCGAACCACTCGGGCACCTGACGGTCGAGGCTCCAGGCGAGCTGCATCCGGCTGATGAAGTTGATGTAGACGGGGCAGAGCAGGAACGGGAAGACGGTCCCGGCAAGGCTGATCAAGGCCCAGATCGGCCAGAGGCTCTTGTTCGCCACCGCTCCGAGCAGGGGCATCGCGTTCGGCTGGCCCATCGGCAGCGCCGAGAGGTGGGAGTTGAAGCCCCAGTAGGCGGCGCCCCAGCTGACGTTCGTGTCGAAGCCGAGGTGGTTCGAGATCAGGTCGACGTAGAACGAGTTCGCCAGCACGCCGATCGAGAGCGCGCCGAGGAGCGCGATCAGCACGCCTCGCTTCACATTGCCCCGCACCTCGCCTGCGATGTAGGCCGAGTACTGGAAGCCGATGTACTGGAAGAGCAGGATCGAGAGCATGAACGGGAACACCGTCGTCGAGAACAGGTCGCTCAGGAAGTGGTGCGTGTGCCCGGCGATGAACTCGGCCTTGCCCGACGCCGCGATCTGCTGCGCGGTCACGCCGCCGGTGTAGTGCGGCAGGTGGCTCTCGAAGCTGGAGCGACTCGTCGCAGCGAGCCCGAAGATGAACATGGCGACGAAGCCGGCCACGCCGAAGGCGGCGAGCGCCGTCACGACGCGGTGGAAGGTGCGCGTGGGCAGGATCACCACCAGGCCGATCACGGCGAGGACGACGAGCGAGCCGATGAAGCCGGGCGATCCGGTGATCCCGCCCGTCGAGTCGGTGAACCAGGTGTTCGCGTTGTCGAAGAAGTGGCCGCCGGGCCCGATCCCGATGATCCGCGCCGTGATCTGGAGGTTGCGCAGGACGAGCGGCACCTCGAAGGCGATGATCAGGATCGAGGCGATCACGAGCGTCCAGGACTCCATCCAGCCGAGGAACGGATGGACGATGCGGCTCGTGAAGACGTAGTCGCCGCCCGAGCGCGGCATTACCGAGCTCAAGGACGCGAAGATGAGCGCGAGGACGGCGCAGAAGAGGCCGGCGACGATAGCCGCCCAGCCGTACTCCGACAGCGGCCCGAACTTCCACACGGGCACGAACGCGAGCGAGTAGAAGATCGGATAGAGGGTCAGCCCGACGCCGACGAACGCCGCGACGTTGAAGAAGAGCGCGTTCGTGACGCTGACGTTGCGCACGAGCCCCGACGACTGGCGCACGAAGAGCCTGGCGCTGGTGGGAGCCGGGGTTGCGGGGGGTGCGGTCACCTCAGGCGCGCCGATTATGGCGCGACACGCCCGACGAGACAACAGGAACCGTCAGGCGCCGACGACGGGGAGCGGCTGCGGTAGGTGCCGAAGGTAGTCGACGCGGTCGTCGTCCGCCCCCGGTTTCCCCACCGGGACGACGAGCAGCGACTCCTCGTCCCCCGGCGCTTCGCCCAGCACCTCGCCGTCGGCGCCCACGGACCGGCTTCGCCCCACGAATGACAGTGCACCTAGCCTGCCGACGGCGTTCGCGTACAGATGGGGCCTCCGGTTCTCGAGCGCGCGTGCGCGGGTGGCGACCTCGTGCTCGGCGGCGAACGGCTCCATGTTCGCGGAGGCGGTCACGAGAAGTTCCGCCCCGCCCGCAGCGAGCGCCCGCACCGGCTCTGGAAACTCGGCGTCGAAGCAGATCAAGGGCGCGACGGCGACGCCGGCCAGCCGGACGATTCGGAGCTCGGCGCCGGGCTGGAAGACGTCGCGCTCGGCGCCGAAGAGCTGGGTCTTGCGATAGACGCCTGCGAGCGAGCCGTCGCGGTCGATGCAGGCGACCGAGTTCGCGAAGCCGCCGTCCGAGATCGATTCGGCGAATCCGACCACGACGCTCGTCGCCACTCGCGCTGCAGCATCGGCGACGGCTCGCAATTCCTCGCAATCCGAGGTCCGAGCCGTCTCGCCGAGCGACCCGAGGTGGTACGCGCAGAGGAAGAGCTCCGGGAAGACGGCGATGTCGACCTCCGGGTGAGCCGCGAGCGCCTCCGCCGCCCGCTCCGCGTTGGCTCGAGGATTCCGTACGACTGATTCGAGCTGCGCGAGGAGCGCGAGCATCAACGGCGAAACGACGAATTGCCGCCCTTCCGCGCCGATAGCTAGGTCGGCATGGCCGGCGGCTGGCTGGGCTCGGGGGGCTCGCTGCTCGCGCCGGCATGCGCTTCAGCTGCGGCCCCGTCGCCGGTTGTCGTCTTCGCGTTGAGTGCGCGGATTCTCTCGGCGGTCGCGTCGAGGCTTGGGTGAGAAAGGTCTCCGCCTTCGATGAGCTCGTACGCCGTCCTGCCGAGCTCGTTGTAGGCGTGACTCAGCTCACGCTTGGTCTGGGCGTCGTCGACGCCCTCTTTGGCCTTCGTCGCGGCTTGCTCCGCCGCCGCCTTCGCCTTGTCGAGGAATCCCATGGGCTGCCTCCTATTCGCCGAGGATGCCGCCGAGAATACCCCCGCCGCCGGCCTCGTCGCGCCCGCCTCCGGCGGCGGCGAGGACGCGGCGCGCCGTGCGGGAGAACGGCAGGGTCTGCAGAGTCACGTGGCCGGGGCCGGTCATGTGCACGAGGAACAGGCCTTCGCCGCCGAACAGGCTCTTGGCGACGCCGCCTTGCATCTTCACCTCGTAGTTGACGGTCGGCTCGACCATGACCATGCAGCCGGTGTCGACGATCAGCCGCTGCCCGGCGGCCAGGTCGAAGTCGAGGAAGTCGCCGCCCCCGTGCAGCCAGACCGTGCCCTTGCCCTTGAGGCGCTGCAGGAAGAAGCCCTCGCCGCCGCCGCGGATGCCCATTCCGAGTCGCTGAGCGAACGCGCTCTCGATCTCGAGGTCGCCGTAGTGGCCGAGGTAGGCGTGCTTCTCGCAGATGATCTCGCCGTCGAGCTCGTGCTGGCGGATCGAACCGGGGAACGGGCCGGTAATGCCGACCGCCCCGGCACCGTTCGCCACGTAGCGGGTGAGGAAAAGACTCTCGCCCGCTAGGAGCTTCCGCTTGAGCCCGCCCACCAGCCCGCCCGGCATCTCCACGTCCATCGCGATGTCGCCGGAGATGAACATCATCGCCCCCGCCTCCGAGGTCAGCCGCTCCCCCGGCTGGAGAGCCACGACGACGGCGGGAGCCTGGCCTTCGCGAACGGTCGCTTCCATCGCCGAGGATGCTAAACGGCTCGGGGCCCTGCCTGTCCCCCTAGTACTCCGGGCTCGCCGATCTTCTTCAAGCGATCGTCGAGATCGTCGTCGAGATCAACAGGTAGGGCACGCCGGTCCTGCTCGTCGAGCAGAACGCGCTACGGCAAAGTCGCGCTCACCGACGACGCCAAGCGTTGCGCCAGAACGTGCGGGTGCGTAAGGCCCTAGCTCGGCGTTGAGGGGACGGGCTCGCCGTCGAGGTTGATGGTCTCGTCCGCTTGCTCGATGAGCACGCTGTCGTGGGTCGCGCAGACGACGGCGACGCCGTGCTCGTGCGCCGCGCGCGCGAGCAGCGCGCCGGTCGAGCGCGCGTTTTCCTCGTCGAGCCGGGCGGTCGGCTCGTCGACGAGCAGGAGCCGCGTCCGCGCCGCGAGGGCGCGCGCGATCGCGACGCGCTGGCGCTCGCCGGCCGAGAGCCGCGCGGCGGGGAGGTCGAGATGGTGCTCGAGACCCACTTGGACGAGCGCCTCGCGCGCGCCGCCGTCGGCTCCGCGGAGGTGCA
The DNA here is from genome assembly GCA_005883235.1 of Actinomycetota bacterium. Next base: position 182 of record VAYE01000144.1, on the reverse strand, counting down.
GCGCGAGTTCGACGTTCTCGAGCGCGTTCAGGTAGGGGACGAGTCCGGGCTCCTGGGTGACGAGCGCGACGTAGCGGCGGCGCAGCCCGGCGAGCTTTGCGCGCGTCAGCCCGCCGAGCGAGTCGCCTGCGAGCGTGACGTCGCCGGCGGAGGGGCGCTCGAGGCCGGCGAGGAGATGGAGG
>VAYE01000143.1 GCA_005883235.1 Actinomycetota bacterium | reverse complement strand
CACTGGTTGTTGTCGCAGACGAAGACGACCGGGAGCCGGCGCGTGCCGGCGAGCGTCATCGACTCGTGCGTGTCGCCGCGCGCCGAGGCGCCCTCGCCGAACCAGCCGACCGCGACGCGCCGTTCCTCGCGGATCCGGAACGCGAGCGCGCAGCCGGTCGCGACGGGGAGCATCGCCGGGAGGTGGCTCACCATGGCGATCAGCCCCAGCCGCGAGTCGGCCATGTGGACGTTGCCGTCCTTGCCGCGCGTCGGTCCGTCCACCCGGCCCATGTACTGCGCGAAGACGCGCCAGGGCTCGACGCCGCGCGTGATGTGGACGCCCATGTCGCGGTGGAGCGGCGTTCCCACGTCCTCCGGGCTCATGGCCGTCGCGACGCCGACCGAAGCGGCCTCGTTCCCGCGGCCCGTGTAGAACGAGCCCGGGATCTTCCCCTGCCGGTAGAGGATGTGGCCGCGCTCCTCGACCCCGCGGGTGATCAGGAGGTTGCGATAGACGGCGAGCAGATCCTCGCGGTCGAGGCCCGCCTCCCTGACCTCCTTCAGCGAGCCCACCGGCTCGGCTTCTCGTGCGATCGCCAAGACGGGGGAACTGTATCGACTGGGCCTGCGCTCCCCGGCGTCGCTCGGGGCCTGTCGCTAGCCGCCCCCGCAGGGGCCTGCCGCGTCGACGCCCGCCGCGTACGCGAGACCCGCCATTGCGAGCGCGCCGATCGACAGGATCCCGAAGAGGAGGCCGTACCCTGCGAAGCCCTTTGCGCCGCGGTCACCGCGCAGACCAAGCGACGACAGCACGAGCGCGCCCACCGTCGAGGCGGCCCAGCCGGCGACGAGCGCGTCGGCCCGCAGGCTCCAGTGGTGCGCCCACGCGATCGACGAGCAGAGAAGCGCAAGCGACAGCAGGCCGACCGTGAACGCTGCGAGCCCGAGCGCCTTCGGCCACCGCCGCGGCGCTTCGGTGGCGAGCTCCATCCCGCCGACGCTAGTGCCGCCCGGTTCAGGCCCGGTAGCGCGGGGCTAGACTCGTCGTCATGGGCAAGGCGGCCGACTGGCTCCGCGAAGAGCGCCGGAACGTGCTCGGGCACTGGGCCGCCGTCTGTGTCGAGTGCGGCGCGGCCCGCCGGTGGTTCGAGGAGCACGAGGACGAGGTGCCGTCAGCCTGCCCGCAGTGTGGCGGCGAGCTGCTCCGCCGCTGTCCGTCCTGCTACGCCCCTTTCAGCTCGGCCTTCGCCGTCGAGTGCGAGAGCTGCGGCGCGGCGCTCCGCCGCCCCGAGCTCTTCGGCACGCCGATCCGGCGGGCCTAGCCTCTGATCTGGGAGAACCGGATTACCGTGACGGTGTCGTCCTCCGACACCTCGCGGTTGTAGAGCTGGCCCAGGAAGCCGGCCATCTCCTCCATCCGGCGGATCTCGGGGTTGTCGTGCTCGATCTCCCGCGGCGAGAGGTCGCGCAGCTGCTTGACCTCGACCTTGTCGATGACCGCGTCGAAGATCTTCTCGCGCACGCCGAACCGGACGCCGACGAGCACCTGGACGACCATGCCCTTGCGGTACTTGGACGACTTGTCGCCGAGCCGGATCGTCGCCGTCTTACGCTGGCTGCGTAGCTGGTCCGCGACGATGGGCGAATAGAAGTTCAGGGCATACATCGCGTCGTCCTCACCGGGCCGCGCCAAAGCCGTGATTCTAGGCGGCTTCCGCGAGCCGCGCGAGTGCGCGTTCGGCCATCTCGCGCTCGCCGCGATAGGCCAGGAGCCGTGGCGCCTCGTCGAGCTGGAGCCAGCGCGCCTCGGCGACCTCGAAGGCGAGCTCCGGAGGCAGGTCGCCGAGCCGGCCGCGCCGGTACCGCAGCAGGTAGAAGCTCACGATCTTGAAGATCCGCTCGCCCGCGCGCGTGTACACGTAACGGACGTCGCCGAGCTTGCCGAGGCTCGTCGCCTCGACGCCGGTCTCCTCGGCCACCTCCCGTAGGGCGGTGTCCTCCGGCTTCTCGCCGGGCCCGACGAGCCCTTTCGGGAGCGCCCATACCCCTGCTGGCTTCCCGCCGGGGCGGATCGCCGCCAGCATCCAGCGTCCGCGGAGGCGCCGGACGACGACGCCTCCGGCAGAGAATTCACGGGCCATGCGGCGTCTTGTAACACACGTGTGCCGAAGTCTTGCAGCCGACACGAAAAGCCCGGTACAATGCGTCGGCACTCACGGGGTAGGAGTGCCAATAGGTGTCACAAAGTCGAGAGGTAGGGAGGCACTACATGGATCTGCAGCCGCTTGGCGATCGCCTGATCGTCGAGGCCCTCGAGGAGGAGGAGACCACGGTCAGTGGGATCGTCCTTCCCGACACGGCGAAGGAGAAGCCGCAGCGCGGCCGCGTCCTCGCCGTCGGCCCCGGCCCGCGAGACGAGGACGGGGAGTACATCAAGATGGACGTGGAGGAGGGTGACGAGATCATCTTCTCCAAGTACGGCGGGACCGAGATCAAGATCGGCGCCGACGACGTCCTGATCCTGCGGGAGAGCGACGTCCTGGCCAAGGTGGTCGGGGACCGTCAGCTCGCCGGCGCGAAGTCGTAATGAAACCCGCGCAGACCCTCGGCCTCCGGCCGAGGCCTGCACGCTGAAGTTCGACACGTAAGAACGGAGGAAGCCACATGGCTCACAAGGAGCTGAAGTTCAACGAGGATGCGCGGCGCTCGCTCGAGCGTGGCGTGAACATCCTCGCCGACGCGGTCAAGGTCACCCTTGGCCCGAAGGGTCGGTACGTCGTGCTCGACAAGAAGTTCGGCGCGCCGACGATCACGAACGACGGCGTCACGATTGCTCGTGAGATCGAGGTCGAGGACGTCTTCGAGAACCAGGGCGCGCAGCTCGTGCGCGAGGTCGCGACGGCGACGAACGACGTCGCCGGCGACGGCACCACCACCGCGACCGTGCTCGCTCAGGCGATCGTGCGGGAGGGCCTGAAGAACGTCGCCGCCGGCGCGAACCCGATGGCGCTCAAGCGCGGCATCGAGACCGCCGTCGAGTCGGTCGTCGAGAACCTCAAGACGCAGTCCAAGGAGATCTCGGGCAAGGAGGACATCGCCCGGGTGGCCACGATCTCGGCGCGCGAGCGCGAGATCGGCGACGTCATCTCCGACGCGATCGAGAAGGTCGGCAAGGACGGCGTCGTGAACGTCGAGGAAGGCCAGACGTTCGGCCTCGAGCTCGAGTTCACGGAAGGCATGCAGTTCGACAAGGGCTACCTGTCGCCGTACATGATCACCGATCCCGAGCGCATGGAGGCCGTCCTCGAGGACCCCTACATCCTGGTCGCGAACCAGAAGATCGGGGCCGTCAAGGACCTGCTGCCCGTGCTCGAGCAGGTGATCCAGGCCGGCCGGCCGCTGCTCATCGTCGCCGAGGACGTCGAGGGCGAGTCGCTCGCGACGATCGTCGTCAACAAGCTGCGCGGCACGTTCACTGCCGTCGCGGTCAAGGCGCCGGGCTTCGGTGACCGCCGCAAGCGGATGCTCGAGGACATCGCGATCCTCACGGGCGCCGAGGTGATCACCGAGGAGATGGGCCTCAAGCTCGAGAACACGAAGCTCTCGCAGCTCGGGCATGCCCGCCGTGTGGTCGTCGACAAGGACACGACGACGATCATCGACGGCGCCGGTGACTCGGACGCGATCAAGGCTCGGATCAAGCAGCTGAAGGCTGAGATCGAAAACACCGACTCCGACTTCGATCGCGAGAAGCTGCAGGAGCGGCTTGCGAAGCTGGCCGGCGGCGTCGCCGTCGTCAAGGTCGGCGCTGCGACCGAGACCGAGATGAAGGAGAAGAAGCACCGCGTCGAGGACGCGTTGCAGGCGACCCGCGCGGCCCTCGAGGAGGGCATCGTGCCGGGTGGCGGCGTCGCGCTCCTGAACGCCGTCGACGCGATCAAGCTCGACGAGATCGAGGAAGCGGACGAGCGGACGGGCGCCGCGATCATCACGCGGGCGCTTGAGGAGCCGATCCGCCAGCTCGCCTACAACGCGGGACTCGAGGGTTCGGTCGTCGTCAACCAGGTGCGGGAGGCCGAGACCGGCCAGGGCCTGAACGTCGACACGAACGAGGTCGAGGACCTCGCGAAGGCCGGCATCATCGACCCGACGATGGTCACCCGCTCGGCGCTGCAGAACGCTGCGTCGATCGCGAAGAACATCCTGACCACCGAGGCGATCGTCGCCGAGCCGCCCGAGAAGGCGGGCGCCGGGGCCGGCATGCCCGGCGGCATGGGCGACATGGGCGGAATGATGTAAAGGGCGTGGGGGAACCCCTGGTTCCCCCACGAGCCCCCTCCTTGATGGCGGGGGCGCTGGATAGCGGTTTCAAGAGCCGCCCGAGGCCTCCGCGCTTCGGGCGGCTCTGTCGTTTGTGGGCCTCCCGCCGGGCGAAGCCCGGCTTCGGCGGCGGCTCGGTGCGGTCTCCGCGAGCGGCCCCAGAGACGCGAAACGCCCGGAGGGGCGGGCGTTTCGCGGAGGGGGTGGGGGAGGTGGTTCGGGGGTAGGTATCGG
>VAYE01000142.1 GCA_005883235.1 Actinomycetota bacterium | reverse complement strand
CGCGACGCGCGCCGAGCGGGCGACGATCGCCATCATCTCGGCCGACAGCCGGGCGAGGTCGTCGCGCGCCTGCTCGGCCTCGATGTCGACGAGCTTCTCGAGTCCCCACTCCGTCGACAGGCGCGCCGTCTCCGACTGGAGGTCGGCCGGCGCCTGGCCGGTCAGGCACTTCGGCTCGTACGCCTCGGGCTCGGGCATCCCCGGCTCGAGGCTCTCGTCGACGAGGAGACCCCAGACCTTCTCGTAGGGCACGTGCCCGACGAGCTCCTCGATGTCGACCCCGCGATACCGCAGCGCGCCGCCCTCGCGGTCGGGCTCGGCGATCTCCGTCTCGAAGGCGACGACGCCCTCGAGGCCCGGCTTGAAGTCGTTCATGGCGCGGGCAGCGTACCGGGACCGACCCGGGGCAACCTCGGTAGAGTCCTGCGCCGTGGCCCACCGAGTGACCCTCATTCCGGGCGACGGCACCGGCCCGGAGCTGACGGAGGCCACGCGCCGGGTCCTCGAAGCGACCGGGGTCGAGTTCGAATGGGACGTGCGCTACGCGGGCACGGACGTGATGGCCGAGCACGGCGGCAATCCACTCCCGGACGAGGTGCTCGAGGCGATCCGCGAGAGCGGCGTCGCGCTGAAGGGTCCGATCACGACGCCCGTGGGCGGCGGCTTCCGCTCGGTGAACGTGGCGCTCCGAAAGGGCCTCGACCTCTATGCTCAGGTGCGTCCGTGCAAGAGCTACCCGGGCGTGCGCACACGGTTCGAGGACGTCGACCTGGTCATCGTCCGCGAGAACACCGAGGACCTCTACGCCGGCATCGAGTACGAGCAGGGAACGCCTGACGCCGAGGAGCTGATCGCCTGGATCGAGGCGCACGGCGGCCGGCTCGCCCACCGCGACGCGGGGATCTCGATCAAGCCGTTATCCATCACCGGCACGCGCCGCATCGTCCAGTTCGCGTTCGACTACGCGCGCCGCAACGGCCGCCGCAAGGTGACGGCGGTGCACAAGGCGAACATCATGAAGTTCTCGGACGGCCTCTACCTGCGTGTCGCGCGCGAGGTCGCCGCCGAGAACGACGACGTCGAGTTCGACGACCGGATCGTGGACAACATGTGCATGCAGCTCGTCCAGCGGCCGGAGGAGTACGACGTGCTCGTCCTGCCGAACCTCTACGGCGACGTCGTCTCCGACCTGTGCGCGGGGATGATCGGCGGCCTCGGCCTGGCGCCCGGCGCGAACTTCGGCGAGGGGATCGCCGTCTTCGAGCCCACGCACGGCTCGGCGCCGAAGTACGCCGGCCAGAACAAGGTCAACCCGATGGCGCAGATGCTCTCGGGGATGCTCATGCTCAGGCACCTCGAGGAGACCGAGGCGGCGGACCGGCTCGAGGAGGCGGTCGCGGAGGTGATCCGCGAAGGCGCGAGCGTGACGTACGACATGAAGCCCAGCCGCGACGACCCGACGGCGGTCGGGACGAGCGAGGTCGCCGACGCGATCGTCGAGAAGCTCGGGGTCCGCGTCTAGTGCGGGCGAAGGTCACGGTCGTCGGCGCGGGGAACGTCGGCGCGACGTGCGCGCAGGTGCTCGCCCTCCGCGACTACGCGGACGTCGTGCTCGTCGACATCAAGGAGGGCCTGCCGCAGGGGAAGGCGCTCGACATCGCGCAGATGGGCGCCGTCCTCGGCTTCGAGCCGAGTCTCGTCGGGTCGAACGGCTACGAGGAGACGGACGGGTCCGACGTCGTCGTGATCACCGCCGGGTTGCCGCGCTCGCCCGGTATGAGCCGCGACGACCTCGTCGCCACGAACGAGAAGATCGTCAAGGAGGTCACCGAGCGTGTGGTCGCCGCCTCACCTGAGGCGATCCTCGTCGTCGTCTCGAACCCGCTCGACGCGATGTGCCACGTCGCGAAGAACGTGTCGGGGTGGCCGAAGGAACGCGTCTTCGGGATGGCGGGGATCCTCGACACCGCCCGCTTCTCGACCTTCATCGCCTGGGAGACCGGCTCGTCCGTCAAGGACGTGACCGCGATGGTTCTGGGTGGCCACGGCGACCAGATGGTGCCGGTCGTCTCGGCGACGACGATCGGAGGGATTCCGCTGCGCAAGGTCGCCGGGGAGGAGCGGATCCAGGCGATGGTGGAGCGGACCGCGAAGGGCGGCGGCGAGATCGTGAACCTGCTCGGCACGTCCGCCTGGTACGCGCCCGGAGCGGCCGCGGCGCAGATCGTCGACGCTCTCGTGCTCGACGAGAAGCGCGTGCTGCCCTGTACCGCGTATCTCGAGGGCGAGTACGGCATCGACGGGCTCTACATGGGTGTCCCGGTGAGGCTTGGCGCGAAGGGGATCGAGCAGATCGTCGAGCTCGATCTGAGCGACGACGAGCGAAAGGCTTTGGACGCTTCGGCCGACGCGGTGCGCGAGGTCGTGGGCGTCCTGTCGACGTAGCGATGGCGGCAGTGACGCCATCCCGCGGGGCGCTGCGTTTCGGCGCCGAATCGGCGCAGAGGCGTGCGCTTCGTCTGGTTAGGCTGTCGGCGGGTGGCGGGTGGAACGAGCTCCCCACCCGGGTGGGGAAGTGGATCTAGGTCTCCGTGATCGCACCGCGATCGTCTGCGGCGCCTCGTCGGGCATGGGCCTCGCGATCGCCGAGGCGCTCGCCGACGAGGGCGCCCACGTCGCCATGTTCGCGCGCCGCCGCGACGTGCTCGAGCGAGAGGCGGAACGGATCGGCGCGCTCTCCGTCCGCGGCGACCTGACGAACCCCCGCGACCTCGAGCGCCTCGTCGAGCGCACACTCGAGGCCTTCGGCGGCATCGACGTCCTCGTGAACAACGGCGGTGGGCCGCCGCGCAGCCGCGCGACCGACCTCGAGATCGAATCCGTCGAGGCGGCGGTCGAGCTCCTGCTGATCTCCGCCGTCCGGCTCACGAACCTCTGCCGGCCGCATCTCGAGCACAGCGGCCGCGGCCGCGTGATCAACATCACGTCGAGCTCGGTGCGAGAGCCGGTCGACAACCTCGTGCTCTCGAACGCCGTTCGACCCGGCGTGATCGGCTGGGCGAAGACGCTCGCGCGCGAGCTCGGACCGGCCGGCGTAACGGTGAACTCGATCGCGCCCGGCCGGATCGACACGGCCCGAATCGCCGAGGTCTACCCGGACGGGCCGACCGAGGAGGACCTGGCCGTGATCCCGCTCCGCCGGCTCGGAACGCCGCGTGAGGTCGCGGACGTCGTCTGCTTCCTCGCCTCGGACCGTGCCGCGTACGTCACCGGGGCGGTCGTGTCGGTGGACGGAGGCCTCACGCGCGGCCTGCTGTGAGGCGTCTCACCCCCGCGCGCCTCGCGGCGGCCGGGCTTCTGCTTCTCGCTGTCGTCGCACTGATCCTCTGGATCGCGCCGTCCGACAGCTACATCTTCCTCCCGGATCGCGCGCACCCCGTGGCGCCGCTCGTCTCCGTCCCCGGCGGGAAGCCCCCGCGCGACGGCGGCGGGATCTACTTCGTCGACGTCTTCGTCCGCAAGGCGAGCTGGCTCGAGCGCCTCTTCCCCGGCCTGCGCGAGGGAGCGACGATCGTGCCCTCCTCGGTCGTACGGCCGCCGGGCGTCAGCGAGAAAGCGCGGCGCACGGAGGACTTGCGGGCCATGTCGCGCTCACAGGAGGTCGCGGCGGCCGTGGCCCTGCGGACGCTCGGCTACAAGGTCGCCGCCCGCCCTACCGGTGTGCTCGTCCAGGACGTGGCCCGGGACGCCCCGGCGGCGGGCAAGCTCCAGCCCACCGACGTGATCGTCAGCGTCGACGGCCGCCCCGTCCGGACGCCGACCGAGCTCCGCGCGGTCCTCGGGAGCCACCCGGTCGGGACGACGTTCCGGATCGGCGTGCGCCGTGGCGGATCGTCCACCGAGGTGGCCGTGCGCACGGTCGCCGACCCGCAACGCCCCGGCCATCCGATCCTCGGCATCTTCGTCAGCCAGGCCGCGACCGTTCGCCTGCCCCTCAACGTCAAGATCGACGCGGGCGACGTCGGCGGGCCCTCGGCGGGTCTCGCCTTCGCG